>JAZGEP010000082.1:0-15464 GCA_036478815.1 Methylococcales bacterium | reverse complement strand
TTACAACAAACTAAAAGTCTGGGATGCAAATGGTCGTGAACTACCAGCAACCATGCAACTGGCAGGACAGACACTCAGCCTGATTGTGGAAGATGCACATGCCAGCTATCCGCTGACGATTGATCCTAGTGTTCAAAAACAGGCTTACTTGAAAGCTTCTAATACTGAGACGAGTGGGACGGATGCTCGATTTGGTGCTGAGGGTTTTGGTTATTCTGTATCCATATCCGGTGATACTCTTGTAGTTGGTGCTCCTTATGAAGACAGTGGTGTCAATGGAGACCAGACCGATAATTCAACAGAAAATGCTGGAGCAGTTTTTGTATTTGTGCGTACTGGCGAGACTTGGATTCAGCAAGCGTACCTGAAAGCATCCACTGCTCAAGAGAATGATCGGTTTGGAACTGTTTTATCCATCTCAGGTGATACATTGGCAGTTTCTGGAAACGAAGCAGTTTCTATATTTGTTCGTAGTGAAGGTAATTGGATTCAACAAGCCTATTTAGAAGTTTCTAATAATGAGGCATATGGTTTTGGTTCTAGCTTATCGATATCAGGGAACACGCTGATTATTGGTGCTCGAGGAGACAACAGCAATGCTACAGGTGTGAATGGAGATCAGAATGATAATTCGTCCCTTGATTCCGGCGCAGCCTACATCTTTGTACGTAACGGCAATAGATGGAGTCAACAAGCTTATTTGAAGGCATCCAATACTGATCGGGACGATGTATTTGGCAGTTCCGTTGCTATCTCAGAAAATACTGTGGTCATTGGCGCTCCAGGAGAGGGTAGTAATGCGACAGGAGTCAATGGCGACCAGAATGATAATTCAGCATCTTCTGCCGGGGCAGGGGCAGCCTATGTATTTGTTCGTAATGGTAATACGTGGACCCAGCAGGCTTACCTGAAAACGTCCAACACTAATAACGGTCACCCATTTATTGGTTACGCATTTGGTGGTTCAGTCTCTATTTACGGTGATACGCTGGTGGTTGGTTATACAGGGGATGACAGCAATGCCACTGGGGTGAACGGGAATCAGAATGATCATACAGCGCACACTGCCGGAGCAGCCTATGTATTTATCCGTAACGGTAACACCTGGAGCCAGCAAGCCTATATAAAAGCATCCAATGCCGGGGCTTTTGACCAATTTGGTTCTAACGTGTTGTTATTCGCTGATACGCTGGTAGTTGGTGCTCGGGGAGAAGCCAGTGTCGCCAAAGGTGTGAATGGCGATCAGAATGATAATTCGGCTGACATTTCTGGCGCAGCCTATCTATTTGTTCGTAATGGTAATACCTGGAGCCAACGAGCGTATTTGAAAGCATCCAATACTGATTTTGGCGATAGATTTAGTGGTTCTATGTCCATCTCCGACGACACGTTAATCATTGGCGCTCCATCCGAAGATAGCAACGCCACTGGTGTGAATGGTGACCAGAATAATGATTCGGCAGGTGGTTCAGGTGCAGTCTATGCATTTTCAATAAACACCAAAGTAAATACACCGAACAACGAACTCAATATTCAACAGCAAGCCTACCTGAAAGCATCTAACACGGATGAGTATTTCAGCGGAATAGTGGGTAGTTCTGACCACTTTGGCGCTTCCGTATCCATCTCTGGTAATACGATGGTGGTTGGTGCACGTTTTGAGGATGGTGCCGCTTCAGGCGTGAACGGTGATCAAAATAACCATACAGCGTTTCACTCTGGAGCAGCCTATGTGTTTGTATATGACGGTAACATCTGGAGCCAACAGGCTTACCTGAAAGCATCCAATTCAGAAGGTGGTGACGAATTTGGTGCTAGTGTGTCAATATCTGGCGATACAGTGGTCATAGGTGCTCCAAGGGAAGCTGGTACCGCCTTCGGAGTAAATGGTGAACAGAATGATAATCACATAGTAACCGGGGCGGCTTATGTGTTTGTGCGTAGCGGTAACATTTGGAATCAGCAAGCTTATTTGAAGCCGGATAGTCAGAGTTCTTCTGGTGGTTTTGGAAATACAGTATCGATATCCGGCGATACGCTGGTAACAGGGGATGCCGTTTTTGTGCGTACCAATAACATATGGCGTCAGCAAGCCATTCTGCAGGCATCCAATGCTGATTTTGGTGACGGCTTTGCTAGTAGTGTTTCAATATCCGCTGACACAATAGTCGTTGGTGCTCCACATGAAGACAGTAATACTACAGGAGTCAATGGTGACGAAAGCGATAATTCAATCGATCGTTCTGGAGCTGCTTACGTGTTTGTTCGTAACGGCGAGACATGGAGCCAACAAGCCTACCTGAAAGCATCCAATACTGATGGCGAAGATCGATTTGGTCACTCCGTATCCATCTCGAGTGATACCCTGGTTGTTAGTGCTCTCAGAGAAGCCGGCAGTGCTAGAGGTGTGAATGGCGATGAGAATGATAACTCATTTGACAGCAGCACTGGAGCCGCTTATGTGTTTGTGCGTAACGGTAACTCCTGGAGCCAGCAAGCCTATCTGAAGGCATCCAATACGGATTCAGGTGATCTGTTTGGCAGCGCTGTCTCCATTTCAGGTGATCGATTGGTAGTGGGTGCCACTTCGGAAGCCAGCAACACAACTGGCGTGGATGGTGATCAGAGTGATAATTCAGCACATAGATCAGGGGCTGCTTATGTGTTTGAACGCAGTGACAACACCTGGAGCCAGCAAGCTTATTTGAAGGCGTTTAATACGGGTGCTGGTGATCGTTTCGGCGAGGCTGTATCGGTCTCAAGCGATTTACTGGTGATTGGAGCCTCAGCTGAAGACAGCAATGCCAAAGGTGTGAACAGTCATCAGAATAATGAGTTAGGATTAGATTCAGGAGCAGCCTATGTATTCGATATGGGGACAACGACAACCCAACGTTCAATGGATGTGGATGGCAATGGCAACGCTGATGCTCTAACAGATGGATTATTGTTTATCCGATATATGTTTGGCATCCGCGGAGAAAGCTTGATTGTGGAGACTGTGGCTAGTGATTGTGTTCATTGCTCGGCTACTGAACTTGAAGCCATTCTTGCACAATCTGTGACTGATGACACTGCAGATATCGATGGCAATGGAGAGGTTGATGCACTGACGGATGGATTATTAATTCTTCGCTATTTATTCGATATTCGTGGCGATGCGTTAATTGAAAATTCAGTTGCAGAAGATTGTAGCCGTTGTACTGCGCCTGATATTGAAACTTACATTCAGGGTTTGATGCCGTGAGAATCTAATAACAGCAGTGTAATGCTATAGAATGTATCTGATCTTAAATAATTGTATTTACAGATTTTATGGATTATATTTGCATACCCCTAATGATAGCAATCAGTTGTGTAGTTAGTCTATATTAAAAAATAAATAAGGTGATAGGGTTTTATTAGTTGTTGACAAAAGAAGCAGTGAAATTTTTAATGAACATATTGAGCTAACTATTGTTGCTTCAATCACAATTACTGTGAGAGCTATAAAGTTTGAAATTATTTTCCCGAGAAGTTAAAAACAAAAGAAACAGTGTTAATATATCAGTTAAAACCATTAGCATTCAAAGAATGCGAGGACATGTTTATAAAAAATGATACAGAAATAAATTGAAGAAATACGAGTGCTTTCTATTTAATATGATAGAGTTGGAAAGAAACCAAAAAGGATTCTCCTAAGGTTATAACCAATAAATCTAACAGGCAAGCTGGTTGTTTTAGTGTTAGAGTCTATTATTCATATGGATAATATGAGTAATAAAATTATATGCTCTAGTCTTAATAATTGTGTTGACAGCTATTGCCAAAAAGTCTATCGTTAGTATATTACTATTATTCGTTCTGGTAGGGTTTTAGCTGAATTCAAGACAAGTTGAAATTACTCTGTACGGGTGTGTTTATAATTGTTAATTAATTTTACATGATTGCTTTATAGTGTCCAATTATAGTTGCTATTACTTAATTTTATACACGAGGACAATTGAAAAAGTACTTTTTTGATTGATAATTAGATTATTTATGACACAGAATTCCTCCGTGATCTGAAACTTTTTGATGGATAACCGTTATACAGTATGAAAGCTAGTGTAAAAAAAACGAAAAGAGTTGTCTACGTTGTTTTTGGTAGCCGCAATCAGGAATTTCATCCTAGAGTCCACAAATTGCTATGCTTGCGACCTCACTTTGAAAAAATGGTCTTGGTTGCAAGAGGTAGTCACCGAATAGACCAAGAAAACCTGGTGCTTAACCCTTACCCAAATCCAACAGGAGTGTTTCGGTTGTTGGGACTAAACAAGCTTAAAAGTACGATTGATAAATATCTATTTTTTCCATCAACCAATCTCTTATATGTTAAACGAGTGGAAAAAATAATTACATGTAAGATTAAAAAAGATCTGGATCAAGGAATGGAAGTTTGTTTGTTAACAAGTGTTCCTCCGCATGATTTATGCCTGCTCGGGTTATCGCTTAAAAACAAGTTTCCAAGCATCAAATGGATTGTGGATTGGCGGGATTTATGGAGTTATGACGAAAATTATTTATTGCGAGTACCAAGGCTTTATCGTGGACGATTATTGAGATTAGAAAAAAGAGTTTTTACACATAGTGACTTAAATATTGTTACCAACAAATACGCTAAAACTGTATTAGAGTCGCATTTTAAAGTTCCACCAAGTCGAGCTGTTTTCATCAACCATCATTATTGTACTAAGACTTTAGGTAGCCCTTCTGAACAATATGATAGTTTGCCATCCTCACCCTTGAGTGCAATGCATGCCAAAATTGATGCTAATCAGCTGATTAAAATTGGTTTTCTAGGACAGCTTTTTAAACCACCGCGTGTGCCTGGTTTGAAGCTGGTAAAAATAATCAATGACTTGAGAAAGAGTGGTGTTAATGTTGAGTTACATATCTTTGGCAAGGTAGTTGATAAAGTGAAGCAATCATTAAGCACAGACAGTATCCATAGCGTGGTTTTTCATGAGAATCTGACTGAGTTACAGCGTGTGCAGAAAGTAGCTCAGTGTGATTATTTGCTTGTACTGCTGGAAGATCTGGAAAACAGCAAGGCCGTTATGTGCCTAAAGTTACCGCAGTATTTATTAATGAACAAACCCATCATTGGCATTGTTCCCAATCAGTCTGCAACAGCAGACATTATCAATGAAACCGCTACAGGGTATATTATTCCTGTGGACGGAGACTGGGCAAAAACATTGCTGCGGATTCTAACTAAACCTGAGAATATGTACAAAAGATTCACTCCAAACAGAGAAAACATCGAGATTTTTAATTGGGAGAATATCTCAAAACAATGGCTTGAAGTACTTTGTAACCCTTTGTAACGAATAGTGGACTAACAGCAGTTATGAGATTAATCACTGCGGATATCGTTTATTTGTAAGTGGCAATAAGTACCTGAGCATAATTATTTAACATTTAGCTGGTCTTTTTCTCATCTTTGTCGTTGCATCAACAGTTACATAGCTCACTATGTGCCTGTTGATGCACCTTGAAGCTGAAAAAAATCCTGCGCAAAAATTGTTAAATTAATTATGCTCAGGGTACTAGCTTGTCTGTCGATCAAAATGATTGGTTTGACGTCTGCAAACGTATTCGTTGGCAACAGGGATTATTCGAATGATTCCTGACTTGTTTGAGCTAAATTTCTGAATTTCTCACAATTAAGGATTAACTCATCAAATGTGCCTTCTGCAATGATTTCACCTTGATCAAATACATAGATGAGATTGCAATCTTTTACTGTTGAGAGTCTGTGGGCAATAATGATCAACGTTTTCCATCCACTCAATTCACTGATAGACTCGCTGACGAAGGCTTCTGTCGGGCCATCGAGTGCACTGGTGGCCTCATCCATAACAAGGGAGACAGGGTTATGATAAAGTGAGCGGGCTATTGCAATGCGTTGTCGTTGTCCTCCACTCAAGCGGACGCCACGTTCACCGATCAAAGTATCAAAACCATCTGGAAGCTCTTTGGTAATAAAGTCATAAATATGGGCGATTTTCGTGGCCTGAACAACCGCAGAATCATCAATATCCTTTTCCTGTATGCCAAATGCAATGTTATTGGTAACAGAGTTATCTGACAGATAAATCTGTTGAGGTACATAACCAATCTTTGATTGCCAGGATGGGATATTACTTGGAGTTAACTTTGTGTTGTCTATCCATAGATTACCTTCAGTGGGACTCAATAATCCTAGAATAATATCTGCAACTGTGCTTTTACCTGCACCAGAAGTCCCTACAAAACCCACTGTTGTATTATGCTTGATGGTACAAGAGATGTTTTTAACTGCGAAACGCTTGGTGTTTGGGTATTGATAGCTGATATTATCCAGCCTGATATGATCCTTAAATGGTATAGGATCAGGTTTTTTATCATTATGATTTAGGTGCGACGACCAGCTTCTATCTGCTTCAAGACCTTCTGTTATAGCATCGAGGGACTTCCTGTTAAAACGTAAGGCTGTAATCGCATGCATTATTTTTTGTAGACTTGGTAAAGTCCGGTACATTGACAGAGCATAGAGCGTCGCTGTTGGAATCATTTCCATCAAATCCTGCTTGGCAGCTACAATGTAGATTGCAATCCCCAGTACGCTACCTAATGCTATTGTTTCGATTAGATACTTTGGAGTTTGTGCGATCAATTGATAGGAAATATTGTGATTAATATAATCTCTCAGTGTTGATGCATAGGAATCCTGGAAATATTTTTCTCTGCCCAGGATTTTTATTTCTTTTATTCCACCAAAAGATTCATTGAGGGTTTTATATCGATGGCTGTTGGCGGCGACCCTGTCTGCACCGATCGTAGTGAGTTTTCGACGCAATAATAAGTAGATAAGTAAATAAACTCCTCCCAACAAACTGATGCTGGCAAGTGCGAGCATTGGATCAGACCAGAAAAGTAATACTACGATGAAAAAAACCATGATTGACTGTGTGGTTAAGTGCAATATTTGCATCATGATTCCATCTGTAACACTATTCATTTCTGATAATAAATTTCTTTGTAATGTAGAAGAATTGTGGAGTAGATAATACGTATAGGGTTTATTAAGATAAATTTTTAACAGACGTGTGGATAAGATGTGCATGTTGCCCCAAACAAATTTTAATTGAGCCCATACATTAAATGCGGAAAATGCATTTTTGAGGATAATAACCGCTAACAGACATAATCCCGCAATAATAAGGAATTGTTCTTTTGTTTGAAAATCGGACATTTCAAATAACTTTCGCAACCATTGATTTTTGTTTAAAAGCTCTGGTTGCGTTAACAAGCCCAAAAAAGAGACAATGGCCCCAATTCCGATTACTTCAAGAATTGCTGATAATAATGCAGCAAATTGAAGCAGAAAAAAATGTCTCCGTTGTGATTTGTCTAAAATGCTGAGGAGTTGCTTAATTAATTCGAGCATGCAATAAATTACCTGATATAAAGCGTGAATCTGAGTGTCCAGTTTAAACGCGTAAAAGTTTACAGAAAAGGCCAGTTGATGCAAGTATAGATATAAACCAGTCAATCGGTGTCATTAAATATCCTGAATTAATTTCTCCGATAATATAGCTCAGGTATTCTGTTTAGGAGTTATCATTAGAACTGATGTTTGACGAAGAGTGAGGTTGACTGTTTCGTTGAATTATTATCCACTATGATAGAAACAACAACGAGTTACATGTCATGAACAATGATACTATTATTCATCTAAACCAACCAGAAGAACCGTATGGTGGTAAGAGAAAAATAGAACAATTAGAGAACGGCGATAGAACTTCAGCCTGACTCAAAACGCTAGATTTGGCTATAACTCTCTAGTTTTAGTCAAAATACAATTACTTAGGAGCGAGATTGTATATGAAAATCGCATTTGATGCATCGCCCGACATAAAAGATGTCATTTCCAAGATCGGAAGAACTGAGGATATTAAGTTTTCCCCCGATAATAAACGGCTGGCTGTAATTTCTTACCTGGATAACCAGATTTACTTATTTTCGATACGGATTGACAGTACTTCAGCTAAACCGGCTATTTCCATACTTTCTTTCTCCAGACTATTATCCACTAGTTTAAATCATCCGCACGGAGTCTCATTTCTGGATGATGACCATATCATTGTTTGTAACAGAGATAGCGGTGTTTGCATTTTCAGGATTCCCTCTGCAGATGAAGACTGGAGTCAGACAGATACCAAACCATTAGAGATCATCAATGGTAAAGGAATGTTGTTTGCGAAAGTAAAAACCCCGGGTTCTGTCGCCTCATACCAAATAGCCGAAAACTGCTACCGTGCTCTAGTGTGTAATAACGACTGGCACATGGTTACGTCTCACTTAATCAGGATTGGAAATACCATTGAAATAACAAACGAAGGAGTTCTTATCGAAAACGGACTCAATGTTCCAGACGGGATCGATATCAGTGCTGACCATGAATATATTGCAATTAGCAATCATGTTTTTGGCGAAATTGATATCTACAAGAATTCGTCAGAATTAAACAGGACGACACCACCAATTGCGAAGCTGTGTGGCATAGTTTGTCCACATGGCGTTCGATTTAGCAAAGATGGAAAATGGGTGTTCGTGGCGGACGCGGCGAATCAGTTCTTGTTTGCGTATGAAAAAACGCCCGGAGGATGGAGGGGAATCCAAAACCCGGACAAAACGATTCGGGTTTTGGACGATCACTCATTTTATGCTGGCCGTTACGATTCTAGAGAAGGCGGTATAAAAGGAATTGACATCGACACATCTAATTCAGTGCTTTTTACTACGCAGAGATACAATGCAATCAGTTGTTATGATATGAATGCTGTTTTAGCCGCGAATGATGAGGTTAATCGAGATGAAATGTTGGAGCTCTGTCAACATAGAGATTTATCATTTGAAAAACCAGGTAAACAACGTTTACTAAAACAGCAGTGGACGATTAAATCACGAGCCAAATATGCCTTAATCAATGGTTTTGGTCGCACGTGGCGGCGTTATAAAAGAGCCCTATATGTTCGAACTGTGATGGCCTGCCTTGGTTTCAAAAATAAGTACTCAAATGAAATGCTTCTCGATCCATCTGGCCCTGTCGTGTCACTAACCACTCACGGTCCTCGGTTAGAACTGGTTTTTTATGCAATAGAGTCGATTTGTATGGGAACCAGAAAGCCATCACGGATAATATTGTGGATAGAAGATGAGGATTCTTTTTCAACATTGTCTGAGACTCTCCAACGCCTTAAGTCTCGAGGCTTGGAAATCCATCTTTCTGAAGCGTATGGACCACATACTAAATACTACCCGTATATTGATAGCGAACATGATTTTCATCAGCCACTTGTTACTGCTGACGATGATATATTGTACCCAAGAAGGTGGCTGGAAGAATTAATTCAGGCCTATGAGAGTGACCCGGCAGTGATTCATTGCCAACGGGCTCGTCGAATTGGTTTGACTGCTAAACGCCTCGAACCGTATAACGAATGGAAGTTATGCGCTGATAAAAAGTCAAGTCATCGTAATTTTATTACAGGAGTTGCTGGAGTCATCTATCCACCTTATTTTTTGCAATATCTTAAAAATCAAGGTAAAGAATTTGTACAGAGTTGTCCAGAAGCCGATGATATTTGGTTAACTGTTAATGCACTTCGTAGTGGTTTCAAAATTGCGCAGGTAAAAGATGTTCCCGCTAATTTATGGAAGATACGGGGCTCACAAAAACATAGCCTGTATGCAACCAATGTAGTATCAGGAGGTAACCAACCTCAGCTATTAGCAACATTCACAGAATCAGACCTTGCAAACCTGCGTGCTAATGAGTAACCAGATTCCTTGGGATTAAAAACTTGTGAGGGATTGCATGTTTCGATTAACACGCCTTACCGTCGAGTTACGCAGAATACAACTGAACAAACACAGGTTTAGAAGAATAAATTAGTACAGACATTCTTATCAATACCTTGATTGAAGAAATTCTTCATATTGGATTCTTGGCATAGCGTCGAGATCAAGTCCCAGTTTATCTGCGGGTATGGCAAATTCACGTTCAGACGGCGCCATGTATTGTGCCATGGCCGACATCAGCGAGAACCCGTTTATTCCTGCATGGAAGGTATGCGCGACATAAGCAGGCCAGAAAATGACATCATTCACCGAAACTCGGCTTTCGATTACCCAATCCTCATTGTTCATTTTTCGATGAATGTATAATATGGCGCTATTTTGGGTAATGATAGAAATACGACCCGAATTATGAATATGGGGCGGTCGGTTCCTGTCTCGAATAAAAGCGGATTGGATGGCTTCCCCAGGAGCGATAATGTGGATGGCACCTGGTCCGCTTGGAGTCGTAAAAAGATGCTGGCTGCTGAAACGAACTGTCCGTCCGCCTACGCCATAACTGGATTCCAGACTGTTCTCAGCTCGTAGACGGATTTCTGCAGCAATATCCTCAATGGCGGAGAAATTTCGAATGAATTGCCCTGATTTCCAGTATGCCTGTGTATACTCCTCGAAATCAGTTGAGCATAATTTTCCGTCAAGCAATTTCCGTATCGTATCAGGGAAAGCGGTATCAAGATTCTTCATGGATGCAGATGTTTGTACACTATTGGTGGTGATAGTAAACTAAGACGTGTTAGATAGATGGTTTTGGTCGTCTATATACGATTTTTCAAGCAAAAATCCTGCGTTATTTTTGTTAAATAGTGGTTCTACTCCTAGCGCAAGTATTCTAATTATTCAGATTCATCGGAACAAAAAAGATTATGTTATCGACGATAATGCTTTTTCGTGAGCTTGGAGATTAGTACTCCGACAACTTAGGATTGATGGGTAGGTGGAGTTGAGAAGTGGTTAGCTGCAAGGCGCTCGAGTGCAGGAAGGACTAGCAGGGCTAATTCAAGCGCGTGCAACACAGCAGATGGCGGCTTATCGGCCTCACCTATTCATCAATCCTATGTTAACGGAGTACTAGTTACTTGATCCAGTTACCTGATATTACTCAAATAGCAAGCGAGATCAGTGGTCACTCACTAGAGCCAAATCGTGGAGGCTATACTGTCACCATGCGTGAAGACCCTGGAGCAGCTGCTGTTTTACAGCGACTCGCTGCGGATGATCCTATGTATGGGCGGTTGCATCTGGGGTGGGGCAGTTTTCGTAACTTGGATATTATCGCAGCAAGACAATCAACATGCGCTTTTATCTTTGACATCAATCGACATCAACTCAGGGTCTGGCAGGTTCTTGCGGATGTGGTTCAGGATTGCTTGATTGCGGAAGAGTTGGTTAAGCGTCTGGCGGCTTTGTTACCAGATCAGCCTCGGTTGAGACGCTTCAAGGACAGTGTCGAAGAATGGTTACTCTCCGATCTTGAGCGTCCGGAAAGCTGGTTGTCTACTAATCATCGCAGTCGTTTCGAATATATCCGCGACTTATTCCGAGCGGGTAATATAGGCATAGCCAGTCTCGATATTTGTGATCCTGGATTGTACCAGGCTCAACCTGAACGGTCGGGATTTTCAAGACTTGCCAGTGCCCTGGACCAACTGGGTAATGCGGAGAAGATTTTCACTGACACACTGTATCTTTCCAATATTCCATATATGCTCTGCAACAACAGTGGTTTTTTTGGTAAATCAGAATGGTGTTGGGTTTCCGTTGCGCATGACGGCTCTGAATGTTATGAGGGTAATGCTGTCCTGCAGATTATGTGGGACAATCTTCAAAGCGTCATCAGTCCCGTGACACTCACTGTTCAGGCGAATCAATTGGCCCCAGGGTTTTCCGACGAAGACCCGCATTGGTTGACAACTGTTAGTACATTTCAGGTAGCGAAAGCGAGGACAAGCAAATGAAGGGCAGGATCCACATAGCCATTCTTATGCATGAACATGATCGTTACATCGATCTCAGCAACTACCTTGTCTACTACTTTGCTGAAATCTGGCGTGAACAGGGCCACTCAGTGGTTTTTATTTTTGGAACTGAAGACTATGTTCCTGCTGATATTGCCTTATTGCACATTGATCTTTCGGTTGTGCCAACAGACTACACGACATTCTCACAGCGCTACCCTATTGTTATTAATGGACGCATTACAGATATCTGCAAATCAAACCTGCCTGAGAATGAGCTTGGGCAGATGAATGATTACCATGGACCTGTCATCGTAAAGACTGACCTAAACAATGCAGGCCAACCGGAAAAGCGACTAGCCAAACTCGCAGCAAAGCAGAAAAACCCCATAGACCGCATGTGGATCAAACTGTGGAGAGTATGGCAGGAAAGAACAATGGGTTTTGCCACTGCTAACGACTATTTGCTTTTTGATTCGCTTGAGGAAGTGCCTCGCAGCTACCTACGTAACCAACGGTTGATTGTCCAGCGATTTTTGCCTGAGTACGAAGATGGTTTATATCATTTACGGGTCTACCACTTTTTGGGCAGCTGTGGGAACTGCACGCGAATATCTTCCGATCAGCCTATTGTGAAGAGTCGAGGAACGATTTTCTCTGAAATGGTTGAGCCGCACCCCGAAATTGTTGCATTGCGTAAGCAAATGGGGTTTGATTATGGTAAATTCGATTATGTCATGCATGGAGGTCAGCCGATACTGATTGATGCCAACAAAACGACTGGTCGTGGAAGTCCGGTAGTGACGTCGGAACGCATGGAGAAGTGGCGCGAACGCGCCGCTGGACTCTACTCGTTTCTGGAAAACTAGTACAGAAAACCGCAAGTTCGACTAATAATGTGACGGTCTATATTTCCGATCGCCGTCTAGAACAAGCTTGACGTAGCCTGCTATGCCTGCGCTTGTTCGCCTAGCCCTCGAAAATATATCCTCACCACATGATTTAGTCGAACTTACGGTTTGCTGCACTAGGAGGCTCTCTATTCTCGGACATCCTCCTAGCTCAATTCTGTCTTCCCTCATTATAATTTCTATTCTCGGACAGTCTTCTACCACGAATATTTACAATATGAAAAAACAAGGGGCAATTAAACCTGGATCTGCGCTGGAGTTAGGACTTCATGTTACTTGATAAGTTCTCACTTGAGTTATCACTTGGTTTTTTTCATTGCATCGAATAACGCTTGTGCAAAAGCGCCTTCTGGCTCTTTGGGTTTGGGAGATGTGCTTGTTTTAGCTTTTTTAGTTTTCTGAGCTTTAGAAGTTGATGATTCCTGTTTGTGCTTAGGTTTGGTTTTCTCAGTTTGTGGCGTGTTCTGGTCGCTGCGCATGGTTAAAGCAATGCGTTTACGATCTGGATCGACTTCCATGACTTTAACTTTAACAATATCACCCGCTTTAACGACATCATTCGCATCTTTGATGAAACGATCAGCAAGTTGAGAAATATGCACCAGACCATCCTGATGTACGCCAATATCAACAAATGCGCCAAAATTAGTGACATTGGTGACGACCCCTTGTAAAGACATGCCTTGTTTTAAATCGCTGAGTTTATCCACGCCTTCAGCAAAGGTTGCAGTTTGGAAGGCTTGTCTTGGATCGCGCCCTGGTTTTTCCAGTTCTGCCAGAATGTCTTGCACGGTGGGTAATCCAAACGCTTCGGTGGTAAAGGTTTGCGCGTCAAGTTGTCGAAGCAATGTTTCGTCACCGATTAAATCAGCAATCTGTTTGTCTGTTGTAGTAGAAATTTGATCGACCAGCGCATAAGCCTCTGGATGGACAGCTGATGCATCCAGTGGGTTTTCGCCATTCATAACACGTAAAAAACCAGCGGCTTGCTCAAAGGCTTTCTCGCCCAGACGTGGCACTTTTTTGAGTGTCTTGCGATTTTTGAATGCGCCGTTTTCATTACGAAACTGAACAATATTAGTAACCAGTGCTGGTGTAAGTCCGGAGACCGATTTTAACAGTGCAGGAGATGCTGTATTTACATCAACACCCACTGCATTCACGCAGTCTTCCACAACATGATCGAGCATTTTTGATAGTTGTACCTGATTGACATCGTGTTGATATTGGCCGATACCAATCGATTTGGGTTCTATTTTCACTAGTTCCGCCAAAGGATCTTGCAAGCGACGCGCAATTGATACCGCGCCACGTAAAGACACATCCATATTAGGCAATTCATCGCTGGCTAATTGCGAGGCTGAATAGACTGATGCACCGGCTTCAGAGACCATGATTTTAGTCAGTTTAAGCTGTGCATGTTGCTTGATTAATTCAGCCGCTAACTGATCGGTTTCACGTGATGCAGTGCCATTACCAATCGCAATCAATTCAACATTAAATTGCTCACACAGTTTAGCCAGAACAGCAATGGATTGATCCCATTGCTTTTTTGGTGCATGTGGATAAATAGTTGCTGTTTCAACAGGCTGCCCGGTTTGATCAACGACAGCAACCTTAACCCCAGTACGCAAACCAGGATCAAGCCCCATGGTCGCTCGTGTACCAGCTGGTGGTGCGAGTAGACACGCACTTAAATTGGTTGAAAACACGCGCATAGCTTCCAGCTCAGAGTTTTCTCGCAGTCTGCGCATCAAGTCAAGTTTGATGCGTGTGAACAGTTTGATTTTCCAGGCAGAGCGAGCGGTTTCCTGTAACCAGATTTGCTGGGCAGTTTGGATAACCTGTAGGTTTAATTGTGTTTCAACCTGCAACCGATACGCTGCATCAGCATTTTCCCCACTGGCGGGAACCAGATCCAACTGAATAAATTTCTCGCGTTGACCACGAAATAATGCCAAGGCACGATGTGATGGGATTTTTGATAATTTCTCAGAGTATGCAAAATAATCTCTGAACTTCGCCCCCTCAGTTTCTTTCCCCTCAACAACCGAAGCATTAAGAATGCCTTGTTGCCAGACTTTCTCACGCAGCCGCTCCAACAGAGTCGCGTTTTCAGACAGTTGTTCCATGATGATTTGTCGAGCACCTTGCAAGGCATCATCAATGGTTTCAATGGCATGTTCGGGGTTGAAAAATTTGGCTGCAAGTTGTTGTGGATCAGCGTTGTTATCGAGGTTTAGTAATAATTCAGCAAGCGGTTCAAGCCCGGCTTCTCGTGCAATTTGAGCCTTGGTGCGTCGTTTGGGCTTAAATGGCAGATACAAATCTTCCAGAGTGGTTTTGCTCAGTGTGCCCAGAATTGCTTGCTTTAACTCAGCTGAAAGTTTGCCTTGTTCGTAGACAGAAGCAAGAATGACTTGACGCCTGTCATCCAGCTCCCTCAAGTAAGTCAGGCGTTGATCGAGGTTGCGCAACTGGCTATCATCAAGACCGCCTGTGCGTTCTTTTCGGTAACGAGCAATAAAGGGGACAGTGGCGCCTTCGTCGAGTAAAGTGACTGTATTGTGTACTTGTTTAATATTAACAGTGAGTTCTTGTGCAATTTGAGCAATAATATCCATTGTATCTATCTATATTAAAAGCGGGAGTGGACTAATGGTACGTT
>JAZGEP010000081.1:0-14209 GCA_036478815.1 Methylococcales bacterium | reverse complement strand
AAAGTGATTTTGTCGTTACGAGCACTGGTTCAATCAAAAGGGCGTTGGCAACAATTTTGGGGGAATATTGAGCAATATGGCGCACAAGTGTGTTTGTAGGATGACATTATTTTAAATCAGCACCCTGTCAATGCTTTGATAAGTACCTGATCATCATTAATTTAACAAATTTTGTGCAGGATTTTTTTTCAGCTTCAAGGCGCATAGTGAGCTATGTAACTATTTATGTAACGCCGAAGATGAGAAAAAAGACAAGCAAAATGTTAAATTAATAATGATCAGGTACTTACTCTCATCCAGGTCAGACCAGTCATCCACAACGCGTATAGATTCCACCACTACTGGATGAAACCTGATTATTAAGTTCAAGGATGAGTAGTGTCGATGCGACTGCTTCAGCCCGTAGTCCAGAACGTTCAACCAACATGTCGATTGTTGTTGGGGAGTAATCGACCAGTTTCAATAACATTTGTTGGTCTTCGCTCAGGTCAATATTGCTTTGTTCAGGTGTTGCGGTGACTGGTAATTGATAGTGTGAAAATTCTTCGGCGATATCATGTGCGGTCTCAACTAGTTTTGCACCTTGTTTGATTAAATCATTGCAACCTCGAGCCAAAGGATTATGGATGGAGCCAGGAATTGCGAAGATTTCGCGTCCGTATTCGGTCGCCAGGCGCGCAGTGATCAGCGAACCACTTTGGCTGGCAGCTTCAACCACTAATGTACCAAGGCTTAAGCCTGCAATAATGCGGTTGCGTTTTGGAAAATGATAGCGTTTTGGAGGTGTGTTGATTGGGAACTCGGAGACGAGTGCCCCTTTTTCAGTAATTGACTTGGCTAGCGCCAAGTGTTTTGCCGGATAAACCTGATCTAGTCCGGTTGCGGTGACGGCAATCGTGATTCCGTCAACGTCTAATGCTCCACGATGACCCATTTCATCAATTCCCATTGCCAGACCACTGGTAATTGCCAGTCCTGGCTGTGCGAGCGCTTTAGCGAATGCCCGTGCAGTGGTTATTCCAGACGGTGAGGGATTACGACTACCGATGATGGCAATTTGTGGCAAATCAAGAACATCTGGATTTCCGGCGACGAACAGTGCAATTGGTGCATCCGGTATTTCTTTTAACAGCTGTGGGTAGCGCGAGTCATGTTTGGTAATCAGATAATGACCGTCGCCATTCAACCATTGCAAATCCTGGTCGATTGCAGACCAGTCTGGATTACTTAAATAGTTAAGTGCAGTCTGGCTTAAATTAAAAGATTTTAATTGAGTGGCAGAAAGTTCAAGTAGCGCTTGAGCTGATCCAGCATACTCAAGCGCTTGTTTGAATCTGATACCCCCTGAAGCAGGGCATCGAATTAGGGCAAGCCAGCTATTGATTTCATCAGCGGCTGGCATTGTTTTATCAGTACAAGGGTGGAGTTCGGACGCTGTCATGGATGTGAAGAGCGCGTGTTGCATCCATCACCAGACCAAAACTAACATGATTAAAAGTACGGAACACCATCAGTAATCCGGCCTTTTCTTCTGGGAGCTTGACTAACTCGCCAGCATCATTGTTGACTCGATCACGGATAGTGTCACTGGATTGAAAGATGCTCAATACATGACCCGCCTCTATGCCGTCCTTGCCGCCTAGATCAATCACAACGATATTATGTTGACCAATCTGGGTGACACCATCGACAACCTGAATAATCGATCCACGAATCTCAGTTTCAGGGACATGTGGCTGAATACCAAAAACACCTTTTTCGGATCCGCTAGCAATCAACCGGTCTCCAACATGCGCATCTCTTTCAGTCGATAACAGTTTGAAAGTAGCTGGATCACCGGTGTGTTGCAATAGGGCTTTGCCGACATACAAGGCTTCATAACCAAGTATTTTGCCGGTTTTATGTTTTCGGTAAGGCTTACCTTTGCGCACAATGTCGAAGTCAATATTTGTTGCATCTTTCAGATTACGAACGTAAACAATGCTGTTGCTGCCCCCTAACAAATGACCATCCTGAAAACTGATAACATAAGGCGCGTCATCTAAAGTATTGGAATTGATTACTCGTGGTTTGGACAGAAAAGGGCGAATGACAGACATCGGTATGGTTGGTATCGGTGCCGATAAATCACCGTGGCGTATGGTTGGCGTTACCTTGATTAGTGAGCCCTCTGGGCCCGTTGCAGAGAGGCTGATACCTTCCTGATTGGTATTACGCATCGATAAAACAGGCCGACCATTTTTTTCTGATAAGTAAATCACATTGCCAGGGTAGATCAGATCAGGATTATCAATTTGCTGATTGCCTTGCCAAATATTTTTCCAACGCCAAGGATCGCGCAAGAATGTTTCTGCAATATCCCACAGGGTATCGCCTTTTTTAACCACATACTGGTCTGGGTGGCCTGGGGCAAGAACAATGCTACCGTCTTGCCCTGCAAATGCTGAACTTAATATTGTTAAAGCAAACACAATTGCTATGCTTTTTAGCTTCATGGTCAAGTATCCTTGGGATAATCTGGAATAATACAAAAAGACCTCAAATGAAAACTATTTGCAGGACTTCTCCCAAAGTCTAGATGATTTCGGATAAAATGCCAGATGAGTAGGGATATTTATACTCTTCGCACATGAAAATTTAGCATTTAGGGTGAGTGATTTTTTGTGGAGAGTAAGGCGGAAAACCTTGGCTGTAGTCATTTTACAGCAAGGGTTTCCAACGCAACTATCCGCGAAAAAGTGCGCGTCATGAATGCTAAATTTGATGTGCGGAGAGTAAAATAGCAACAGGATATTTGAAATGGCGATTTTACACATACTTGAGTATCCAGACCCGCGTTTGCGTAAGAAAGCTGTGATCGTTGATCGTGTCGATGACTCCATCCGTCGTATTGCGGATGACTTGTTTGAAACCATGTATGACGCGCCGGGTGTGGGTCTGGCAGCAACTCAGGTGAATATTCACAAACGCATACTGGTGATTGATGTCAGTGATGAAAAAAACTCGCCTCTGTGTTTGATTAATCCAGAAATTCTTGTAACAGAAGGATTGGCTGAAAGCGAGGAAGGTTGTTTGTCCGTTCCGGGTATTTTTGAAATGGTTGAACGACCGGAAAAGGTTACAATTAGAGCGCTTGGAAAGGATGGATTACCATTCGAAATGAACGCTGACGATTTGCTGGCAACCTGTATACAGCATGAGATTGATCATCTCGAGGGCAAGGTTTTTGTTGATTATCTGTCGACTTTCAAGCAGCAGCGTATCAAGAAAAAACTGGAAAAGCAGCAGCGTTTTTCTGCTAAAAGCAACTCTGCAAAGAGTTCTGCTGTTGTGCGTTGATTGTGGTTTGTCGATGATTTATAGACCTTTCGCGTTTAATAATACCCTATTGATAGCACACCATTTTTTGCGAAAGTTATTCCATGCACGTTCCTAATCCGTTTAATAGCATATAGAAGGCCGTAACCAATGCGTATTGTTTTTGCAGGAACACCTGATTTTTCTGTTCCTGCACTGAATGCTTTAGTGGCATCGAATCATCAGCTAGTTGCTGTTTATACCCAGCCAGATCGACCGTCTGGTAGAGGGCGAAAGCTAACAGCAAGCGCTGTTAAAATAGTTGCAGAACAATGTGGGATTCCGGTTTACCAACCCGTTTCACTGCGAGAGGAAGACGCTATTCAGCAACTACGAGATTTGCGACCGGATGTGATGGTTGTGGTTGCTTATGGATTGATATTGCCGAATCAAGTACTAGAAATTCCAGTTAAAGAATGCATTAACATACACGCCTCTTTGTTGCCGCGATGGCGTGGGGCTGCCCCGATTCACCGCGCAATCATCAGTGGTGATCAACAAACTGGAGTCACCATTATGCGTATGCAAGCAACGTTGGATACTGGTCCAATTTTACTGCAACGTTCAATTCCGATACAGCAACAATCATCAGCCGAGCTTTTTGAGCAATTAGCAGAAATCGGTGCTGAAGCTTTGATGTCAGTGATTACCACGATAGAATCTGACACAATTCAGGCTCAAATTCAGGATGAATCCCTCGCCACCTATGCTAAAAAAATCAATAAGGAAGAAGCCAGGTTGGATTGGCATCAACCAGCTCAAGTACTAGCGCGTCAAGTCCGAGGTCTTAATCCATGGCCTGTTGCGAACACTGTATTCAATAACAAAATTCTTAAAATCTGGCAGGCACAGCCAATCACTCAAATTGTAGAAAAAAATTTGGAGTTGCAACCAGGCCAAGTGATTGCTGATGGGCGTAAGCAGTTTCAGGTTGTCACTGGCGATGGTATGCTTAATCTTCTAGAAGTACAGTTGCCAGGTGGAAAACGTTTATCAGCTGCTCAGTTTTTGAATGCACATCAAGTCAATGGTACTCAACTGGGATGATTTTAATCTTTACACATCACTGTACTGAATACGCTATCTTTCGATTTGACTCTGTTACAGGGTCTATTTGTATCAAGAATGGAATACAATAACTTGAATATTCTGATTTGCCTTTTTACTCGCCAACTTTATTGTGGCAACAATTGCATAGCCTTCTGCTATGCGCCTGATGCCACGCCTTGAACGCATACAAAAATACTGCGCCTTCATGTCCTGGTTATTTAATTTTTATTCCTAAGCGATGGCTGTGAATACACGTGAACTTGCTGCCCATGTGGTTGATGGCGTTGTCAGTCACGGAATGTCGCTACCCAACGCGCTCGACCAATCTCTATCCACCAACTTGTCAGCAGAAGATCTAAGCTTCGTCAAAGCATTGAGTTTTGGTACATTGCGCTGGTATTACCGGCTCGATTTTATGCTTGATCATTTATTGACCAAACCCATTCGTAACAAAGAACATTTTATTAAAATGCTCACACTGGTGGGTTTATACCAGTTGGCGTATATGCGTGTTGCGCCACACGCTGCAGTTTCTGCAACAGTGGATGGAGTCGGTAAAAAGTTCTGGGCGAAAGGCTTGATTAATGGAGTGCTACGCAACTTTCAGCGTCAACAGGATCAACTCGAGCAACAAGCAGATCAGAATTTACTCACAAAAACAGCGCATCCAGCCTGGATGGTTGATGCCTTTCAACGCAGCTGGCAGTCACGAGCTGAAACATTGTTACTCAATAACAATCAATTGCCACCGATGGTGTTGCGGGTCAATCGGCTCAAGGTTGATCGGGACGATTATCTCAACAAGCTGGGACAGGTTGGTATTGCAGGACAACGGTCATCAATATCGGTGAATGGAATTGTATTGGATAAACCAGTTGATGTTGCCGTATTGCCCGATTTTGAACAAGGTGCAGTGTATGTACAAGATACAGCGGCTCAGTTGGTCGCACATTTTCTGGATGTGAACAAAGCGCAAAGAGTCGCTGATTTATGCGCAGCTCCAGGTGGTAAAGCAATTCATGTGTTGGAGTTGTGTCCCGAATTAGGCGAATTGGTGGCTATTGATATTGACTCGGAGCGGGTTAAGACAATCGCAAGCAATGCCCGACGTTGTGATGTGTCAATGACACTCAAATGCGCGGATGCGACTGATCTGGAAAGCTGGTGGGATGGTGTATTATTTGATCGAGTAATGCTTGATGTGCCTTGTTCAGGTACGGGCGTTATCCGTCGTCATCCAGATATCAAGCTATTGCGTCAAGCCAGTGATATTGCCGCTTTGGTTAAACGCCAGCGTGAGTTACTCGAAGCTGGATGGAAAATCACTGCTCCTGGTGGAATCATGCTTTATACCACATGTTCTGTTTTACCAGAAGAAAACACAGAACAACTCGCTTGGTTTTTAAATTCCCATAACGATGCTGATGAATGGCCGATTGAACAGTTAAATGACGTGGTCGATGTTCAACAGGTTACACCGGGTAGCCAGATTCTGTCAGGCACACAAGGCATGGACGGATTTTTTTATGGACGCATTCGCAAGCAGTGATAAGTCAATTGTTTAGGAGGCTGTCCGAGAATAGAAATCCACTGCGGAAAAGCGGATTTTGGCCCGTTTTTCCGATTAAATTTGTTCAATACAACAAGTATTCGCCTCATTTAATCGAATAAATGGACTCAAAACCGCTTTCCCTCGCTACGGCTTTTATTCTCGGACTGCCTCCGAGCAGACTGATTATATCTGGCTGTGTAATCATCGTTTTGTTGCTTGCAAATCAGGCACTTTCAAACTGTTGTTTTCTTAGTCATAGTGTCGAGATTCAATCAGCAGCTTTAGTGATTAGCGATGGTACTACAGCGCTGAACTCCGATATTGATTATGATTTCAGTAATGCTGCACTAACGGCTTTGGATAATGGGGTATCTTTACCATTGAATGTTGAAGTGGTTGTTAAAACCAGGCGCGACTGGATTTGGGACAGGACTGAATGGCACACACTATTGCCCTATCAGATACGTTATCTTGCATTGAGTAAGAGCTATGAAGTCATCAATGAGTTGAGTGGCTCGCGGCGCAGTTTTGCCAGTCGCGGGACTGCAATTGATGCATTAGGAAAGATTCGCGCTATGCCGGTAGCAAACCGTGCATGTCCATCACAACACCAGCAATGTGTACTCTTGATGCGAGTGAGCTTGGATCGTGAAAGGCTGCCACTACCACTGCGTCCAATTGCCTATACGAGATTAGCTTGGTACCTCTCAAGTCGATGGAAACAATGGCCGCTGACAAGCTGATTATTCCCATGCGTTTTATTATTGCGTTGGCACTGGTATTAATACTGGTGTCATTGCATTTAATGAGCACAGCAACCCAGAATTCAGCTGAAATTGGCTCACATTTTTCTGCTCTTGTAGTGATTAATTCACTTGCATTGGTATCACTGCTGTTTCTGGTCGGTGTTAATGTCTACTGGTTGATTCGTCAGGTTCGTCAGCGTGAAGCTGGTTCGCGATTAACTGCACGGATGATTTCTGTATTCATGTTGCTGGCATTAGCGCCATCTGCGCTGGTGTTTTTCTACTCGATAAATTTTTTGCATCAGAGTATTGACAGTTGGTTTGATGTGCAAGTTGACAGAGCAATGGAAGACGCACTTGAACTTAGTCAGGCATCACTCGATGAACGCATGCGTGGCCAATTAAAGCTGACACGACGTATGGCAGATCAATTGGCAGTGATTCATGAAAATCTTGCCAAGGTTGAACTGGGTGGTTTGCGCGAATGGTCAGAGGCAACAGAGCTCATGTTGATTTCTGACCAGAAAAGAGTATTGGCATACAGCAGCACGTTCCCGGAATTGTTCTTTCCAGGTTTACCCAGTGAAAATGTGTTGTCCCGAGTCAGGCAAGGTGAAGATTATGTTGGATTGGATCCAGTGCTGGCTGAAGGCATGCAAGTTAGATCAGTAGTTGCTATCGGTGGTGATGGCAGCAAGCGTTATTTGCAAGCATTATATCCGGTACCAGTGCATTTGACAGACTTGGCCAAAGGTGTGGAAGGTGCTTATGTGCATTATAAAAAAATGGGTTATTTGCGTCAGGCATTGAAAACCACATTTTCACTCACCTTGTTTCTGATTTTACTGGTGAGTTTGTTGGCAGCTGTGTGGGTGACGTTTTTGAGCATCCGGCGACTGGTTGCACCATTGCGTGATTTGGAGCAAGGCACATTGGCGGTTGCTTCAGGTAACTATGAACGCCGCTTGCCAGTCACCAGTCGCGATGAACTGGGGTTGCTAGTGCAATCATTTAATGAGATGACAGAGCAGGTTGCCCAGGCGCGTGACGAAACCGAACAAGCGCATCTGGAAGCCGAAAATCAGCGGGCTTATCTTGAAACCGTATTACGTAATTTAAACTCAGGTGTCATCAGTATTGATGCAGATGGTCATTTACGCACTGCCAATCAGGCTGCCAGTCATATTTTGAACATCGAACTGAAAGCATTTCTGGGTAATCCGCTTGCCAGTTTGACGCAAGCCAATCCAAATTTAAGTGACTTGGCGGAAGTATTGCAAGAAAAGATGATTGACAGTCAGGCTCGTTGGCAAGAAGATGTCAGTTATGCCGGAACACGTGGTCAGCGTCAATTGTTGTGTCGTGGCACCTCACTAACATCACCATTAGGAGACTGGTCAGGAGCGGTGATGGTGTTTGATGATGTGACTGATTTAATACGCGCTCAACGTAACGAGGCCTGGGGGGCGGTTGCTCAGCGTATGGCGCATGAGATTAAAAATCCGTTAACACCGATTCAGCTTTCAGCAGAACGCTTACGGGTTAAAATAGCCTCGCAATTACACGGCGACGAAGCTGATATTCTGGAAAAATCGACCCGAACCATTATTCGCCAAGTTGAAACCTTGAAAGAAATGGTGGATGCATTTTCAGTCTATGCACGTGCTCCGCAAATCAATCTAACCACGTTTAATCTTGAAGAATTAATCGAAGATGTGGCAGCATTGTATACATCTCAGCAAGCCACGCGTATACAACTCAATATTGATAACGATCTGCAACCAATCGAAGCGGATGCAGGTCGCTTGAGTCGATTGCTGCATAATCTGATCAAAAACGCAGAAGAAGCCATTGTCGATAAAGACCATGGCACAATCTGGATTCGTGCCAAACAAGTCGATATTTCCGGACATTTTTGGATAGAACTTTCAGTAATGGATAATGGCTGTGGTTTAGCGGTTGATCATCTGGATAGTATTTTTGATCCTTATGTCACAACCAAAAACAAAGGGACAGGTCTGGGCTTGGCTATTGTTAAAAAGATTGTCGAAGAACATCGCGGTACAATTCATCTGAATACACACTATCATCAGGGAGCTGAATTTATTATTCGCCTGCCGATTACCAGGCATATTGAAATGCAAGTACAACAAGAGGAAAGCGTATGAGTCAGGGCACTGTGTTGGTTGTTGACGATGAATTAGAAATCGGCGCACTGGTGCAGGATATTCTTGAAGATGAGAGTTATCAGGTGATTCTTGCCAGCGACGCAGCACAAGCGCGTGAGCGATGTCAGGAACAAAAACCAGATGTAGTGTTATTGGATATCTGGATGCCAGACGAAGATGGGATTAGTTTGCTGAAAGACTGGTTTCAGTCAAATGACGATTTTTGTCCGGTGATCATGATGTCCGGCCACGGCACCATAGAAACAGCTGTGGAAGCAACCCGTTTGGGTGCTTGCGATTTTCTTGAAAAACCCTTGTCCATGGCAAAACTTATTTTGGCTGTTGAGCGTGCAATGGATACTCGCCAACTCAACAAAAAAAGTGATCAGCAACACAAACACAGTGAAAGTATTATAGAACTGGTCGGCAAAAGTCTGGTCATGCAACGGCTACGTGAACAAGCACGTAAACTAGCCAGACATGACACCCGCATACTGTTGACTGGTGAAGCAGGTGCAGGAAAGGAAACGGTTGCACACTATATTCACAGTCAGAGTATCCGGCGTAGTGGTCCATTTGTCAGTGCCGTGTTGGGTGCAATTGCTTCTGATCAGACTGTTATAGAATTTTTTGGTTGGGAGGATGGTCAGGATATTTACCAGGGACTGGTGGAAAAAGCCAATGCTGGCACGCTGTTTCTTGATGGCGTAAACAACATGGATGATGAAACTCAACTACGTTTGTTTAGCGCATTACAGTCAAAATCAATTATGCGGGTTGGTGGTAGCGAATCTGTGGCGGTTGATGTGCGTATTATCGCATCAACACGAAGCAATCTGGATCAACAAGTCCAGGCAGAACAATTCAGTTCAAATCTCTACTATCTTCTCAAAGAAGTCTCAATCTCTATTCCTGCGCTACGTGAGCATAATGAAGATGTGAGTGACTTACTCAGTTTCTATGTTGATTATTTCGTCAGTCGGGAAAAATTACCGATACGGCGGTTCTCAGTCGCTTCACAGAATTACTTGCGACACTATCCCTGGTATGGCAATGTGCGTGAATTAAAAAACCTAGTCAAGCGCTTACTGATACTCGGAGCTGGAGATGAGATAGAATTGGATGAAGTAAAAACTGCACTCAATGCAGACGCTAGTCAACAGCTATTTAACCCATTTCCCGAGCTTTACAAATTGTCGCTTAAAGAAGCAAGAGATGAGTTTGAAAGAAATTATTTACAATATCATTTAAAACAAGCAAATGGCAGCGTCGCGCGTTTATCAGAATCAGTGGGAATGGAGCGTACCCATTTGTATCGTAAACTCCACTCCCTGGATATTGAATTTAAGAGATCGTCTGGTTAATTCTACTTTGTCAGATTACAAGGGTGCGTTGTACGCACCCGTGGGGCTAAAAACTTATTTCGAAAAAATTCTGATTATAACTACTCAGGTGCGAGGAATCGGTAACATCCATAGCCTGATTAGTCTATTGGCTTCACAACAGCACCAGAAAAAATGTTGCGTAGCTGTTGTGATTTCCGAAAATTTAAATTTACTAAACGGAATAATAGCGTGTGCTTGATGTGTTCGAGCACTTGCAGAATTTAGGTGTCGCTGAAGTTTCCTGGAAGGTAACTATTCAGCGTAATCAGTAACTGCTCAGATTGCTCGCTAGTTTGTTCAAGAGCAAGGCGAAAGCGCAGAGTTTACATGTGTAAATGAGCGCTTTCAACGCAGTTATTGGGCAAAATAGCGGGTAAGCTGAGTTACCCTGGAAATTAAGTTATTTCGACTCAAACACCAAGCTCAATGCGAAACAGCAGTTCGACAAAATCCTCTGATAACGTGACATTGACAATCAGTAATTGACATTTGAAAAAGAAAACGGGGGGCACTTGCTGACCATGAGTAGCCTTTGATCTAAGTTGAAAAAAGTTCTCAAACGATGCTGGCCCAATCGATTTTTAGATGACAATAATAATTTTTCTAAATATTTGACAATAAAAATAATGCCATCTATTATGACAATATAATTATTGTCAAGTGAGGTGGTGTTATGCCAGGTCAGGTTGTTTTTGGAGATAAATATTTTAGTCGACCAAAAGATGAGGCAAGAGTCTGGCGGCGATTGAAGGGAGGCGGGCACTTGTTGTTGCTTGCGCCTCGTCGTGTTGGCAAAACTTCACTGTTAAGACATATAGAAAATAATCCGCAAGAAGGTTATGTGTTTTTGTATGTGATGGTGCAGTCTTGTACTACCGAGCATGCATTTTATAAGGAAATACTGGAAAAACTCTATAGTTCTGAATTCACAAAAAAGCTCGATAAGCTCAACAAAAAAGGTAAAGAATTGATCGCTTCGATTCTTAACTCTATCAAAGATATTAATCTGAGTGATGTTGGCATATCGTTTAAAAATAGCGAATACAAGCTGACTGCCTCAGACTTGGCAAACGTCATTAATGCGTTGGAATTGAATCAAAAGTTAATAGTGGTGTTGGACGAATACCCAGATGTTCTGGAGAAAATAGATAAAAACCACGGTAAACAAGCAGCGATTGATTTTTTATCGAATACCAGAACACTGTGTCAAAATACCAAGTTGACTCAAAAAGTGCAGTTCATTTTTACAGGCTCAATAGGTCTTGATACCTTAGCAAACCGACTTGGCTCATCCGGGCTGATTAATGACAGAGATAAAGTTCACATTAACCCTCTCACACGAACCAGTGCTTTAGATTTTATTACTTTTCTTGAGAACAAACCTGGAAACAATTTCTCAATTGATAAGTCAGTCGCTATCTGTCTGTTGCAAAAAATTAAATGGTTAATGCCCTATTACATAGAAGCACTATGGCTAAGACTTGAAGATTTATGTTGTGATCATGATATAGCCAATCCCACCGCAAAAGATGTTGACGAGGCTTTTGAATTACTATTTCATCGTAATTACAGAACAACCTTCAATCACTGGGCAGAGCGTCTTGACCGTTTTGAAAAAGACGAGGCTAAACTAGCCAAAGCCATTTTAGATAGGCTCGCCGAAGATGGCGAACTGAGTTTTAATGAAATCTACAATATTTTTCAGGACAACAATTATCAACATTTGAATGGCAACTACATTCTGGACTGCCTTGAGCACGATGGCTATCTTTTTGAACACGAGGAAAAGTTGTTTAAATTTACCTCGCCAATTTTAAAAGAATGGTGGAGGCGGTATGCCGACAGAACATTATAAACAAGCCATCAAGCTCTATAATCCACAAAATGCATCAAATGCAACCATAAAAGATACTTTTGTTATTCGCTTAAAGGAATACGACAAGATATGGAAGGATATTGAGCGCTCCAAAATGGAGCATCCCGAGCAACATTACATCATTCAAGGGATAAGAGGCTCAGGAAAAAGCACATTGCTAATCCGTTTGGCGATAGCAATTGAGGAGCATAAAACGCTTTCAAAATGGCTAATACCGATTCTATTTAGAGAAGAAGAATATGGCATTAACTCTTTATTCGCATTTTGGGAACACATCGCCGAGGAGCTAACAGAGCATTTGGTTTATGCGCATCATTTCACTGGTTTATTAGATAAAATCGAGAAGTTTGAAGATGACCCTAAAGCTGCCTTTAAACTGCTGGACAGCTATCTGATTAAGACCAACAAAAAAATAATTCTGTTTATTGATAATCTCGCTGAACTGTTTGAAATTTACTCAGAAATCGAAGAGGCAATGCTCAGAGAAGTATTAAGTCAGAATAATAACATCAGGATTATTGGTGGCTCGGCGATCAGCCTGGAACACTTCTATGATAACAAAGCCCCGTTTTATCAGTTTTTTCACATTATTACTCTGCAAGAACTCAACCAGCAGGAAACCATCAAGCTACTTACCAAGCTAGGGAGCTATTCCGGAAAAGAAGAAGAACACAAAATAAAACAATTGATAGAACAAGAACCGGAAAAAATAGAAACTCTGAGAAGATTAACTGGAGGCATACCAAGAACGATTGTTTTGTTATTTCAAATTTTGATTGAAGGCCCAAGCGGCAGCACTTTTCAATATCTTGAAGATACGCTGGATAAGGTTTCACCTATTTATAAACACAGAATGGATGACCTGTCCAAACAACAAAAACCCATTGTTCATGCGATTGCAAAAAACTGGGATGCCATCTCTGCTAAGGAAATAGCAAGAATTACCCGTATCGATAGCAAGCAAGTTTCCGCTCAATTAAATCAACTGCAAAAGCAATGGTTGATCGAAAAAATACCCACCTCAACCAAAAACCACTTGTATGTATTGCAGGAACGGTTTTTTAATATCTGGTACTTAATGCGTTATGGCCGTCGCAAAGACCGTAATAAATTAATCTGGTTGACTCGTTTTTTTGAGGTATGGTGTTCAAAAGATCAACTAAAAGAACGTGCTCAGCTTTTTCATCAGGCATTGTCGAAAACATCAAACCCAAGGGGGGTAATGATTTACGCCACTGCCCTGATTAATAGTGATAACCTTGAATTATCTGAGAGAGAGCAGGTTTATAACAAAACATGTTCCCACCTTGAGCAAACGGGTAATAGTGGACTTGCCAGGGAATTACCTAACATAAGCGATGATCATTACTTACAGAAAGGTGTTGAACAGCTTAAATCAGGTGCGCTTGATGATGCAGAAACTTATATTCGAAAAGCTATAAATGGAGGCAATAAGCGTGCTTTTATGATGTTAGGCGTTCTATCCGAATTGCAAAAGCAATACACCGAAGCTGAAGTCAATTATAAGCTGGCCATTGAACATGGTGTTACAGATGCATATTTCTATTTAGGTAATTTATTCTACAAACACAAGCAGTACGAAGACGCCGAAGCCAAATACAAGTTGGCCATTGAGCACGGTATTACACATGCGTATCTCAATCTGGGTGCTCTATTCAGGCAACGCAAGCAGTACGAAGACGCCGAAGCCAATTACAAGCTGGCCATTGAGCATGGCGACACGGGTGCGTATTTTAATCTGGGCAATCTATTCAGCGAACGTAAGGAGTACGATAAAGCGGAATCTAATTATAAACAAGCGATCGATTTAGGAGACATAAAGGCCAAAGTTGCTCTTGCTCGGCTTTATTTTGAAACGTCACAGGCAGATAAAAAAAGAGAAGCCCTGAGTTTTGCTATGAGTGCAGTTCAGGATGAACCGGACTTCGCCTGTTTACATACACTGGCATCAGTCGCACTATGGAACAATGAATTTGACATTGCACAAGACAGTATAGAAAAAATTCTGTCAACTGAAAGCTGGCAACAGGACGTTGGTACTGAAAAGGATTTTA
>JAZGEP010000080.1:0-4010 GCA_036478815.1 Methylococcales bacterium | reverse complement strand
GCCCCCGGAAGAACTTTTCGGGATGATATGTTTGAGCAATACAAAGCACATCGGGCACCAACGCCTGATGACCTGGTATCGCAAATCAAACCGTTGCATGAATTAATCCGAGCCATGGGCTTCCCGTTATTATGTGAACCTGGCGTAGAAGCTGATGATGTGATCGGCACTCTGGCGATACAAGCCAGTAACAATGGCTATGATGTGGTGATTTCCACTGGCGATAAAGATATGGCTCAGCTGGTTAATGAGCGCATCAGCCTAGAAAATACCATGTCAAACACTCAGATGAATGAAGCGGGTGTTGAAGAAAAGTTTGGGGTTCGTCCTGATCAGATTATTGATTATCTGGCGTTAATGGGTGATAGCTCAGACAATATTCCCGGTGTACCCAGCGTTGGACCCAAGACTGCCGCTAAATGGTTAAAACAATACCAAACAGCTGACAGCCTGATTGAGCATGCACACGAGATAAAAGGCAAGGTTGGTGAAAAATTACGCGCTCATCTGGATGACTTGCACTTAAGTCAACAACTGGCGACTATCATTTGTGATGTTCCCATCGAACAAACTATACAAGACTTGAAACGCCGTGATGCTGATATTCCACAAATGCGGGAATTGCTGACCAAACTACAATTTTCAGCCTGGCTGAAACAACTTGATAACCCAAAACCGCCTACCCAGGAGACCACTGAAGCCGATTCAGACACCAGTGAACAGCAAACCAGTCAAGCGACAACTGTTGATTACCAAGTGATTCTTGATGAGGCAAGTTTAACAACCTGGCTACAACGACTCAATGGTGCAGACTATTTTGCGTTTGATACCGAAACCACCAGTCTCAATTATATGGATGCCGAGATTGTTGGTGTTTCGTTTGCGGTTAGTCCACATCAGGCTGCATATATCCCGCTTCGACATGATTACCTCGGTGCGCCTGAGCAACTGGATCGCGATTTGGTATTAGAAAAAATGCGTCCTCTACTAGAGAATGCACGTAAGGCAAAGCTGGGGCAAAATCTTAAATATGATGCGCATGTCTTGAATAATCATGGCATTCAGTTACGCGGCATAAAACACGATACCATGCTCGAATCCTATGTTCTCAATAGTGTGGCAACCCGCCATAACATGGATGCGTTAGCGCAAACCTATCTGAACCGGAATACCATTCATTATGAAGACATCGCTGGCAAAGGTGCAAAGCAAATACCATTTTCACAGGTAGACATTGAACAAGCCACACCGTATGCCGCTGAAGATGCTGATATTACACTGCAACTGCATCAACATTTATGGCCTAAACTGCAACAACTACCTGGCTTGGCAAACGTTTATCAAAATATCGAAATAGCCTTGTTACCCGTGTTGGTAACAATGGAAGAAAACGGGGTTTTGGTTGATAGTCAATTTTTACTACAACAAAGCAGACAATTACAGCAGCAAATCTTAGCGCTGCAAAAACAGGCTTATGAGTTGGCGGATACATCTTTCAATTTAGGCTCTCCCAAGCAAATCCAGGAAATCCTGTATGACAAAATGGAATTGCCAATACTCAAGAAAACTCCGAAAGGTCAGCCTTCAACGGCTGAGTCGGTGTTAGAAGAACTGGCCATCGATTATCCATTACCACGCATTATTCTGGAGCATCGTAGTCTCAGTAAACTAAAATCAACCTATACAGACAGTCTGCCAGAACAAGTTAACCCGCGCAGTGGACGCGTACATACATCGTATCATCAGGCAGTTGCCGCGACTGGACGATTATCATCATCAGCACCCAATTTACAAAACATTCCAATTCGTAGCGAACAAGGACGCAAGATTCGCCAGGCATTTATAGCTGCTCCCGGCAACCAGTTGATTGCCGCAGATTATTCGCAAATCGAACTGCGCATCATGGCTCACTTATCCGAGGATCAGCACTTGTTGACAGCTTTTTCGGAAGGCGCAGATATTCATCGCGCCACCGCAGCCGAAGTATTTGCTGTTGAGCTGGATAAAGTGAGCAACGATCAACGCCGTTCAGCCAAAGCCATCAATTTTGGATTAATTTATGGCATGTCGGCATTTGGGCTGGCAAAACAGTTAGGCATTTCTCGTAAAGATGCACAGAGTTATATTGATCTGTATTTTGCACGTTACCCCGGAGTCAAACGCTATATGGATGAAACGCGACAAATTGCCAGTGAACAAGGCTATGTAGAAACCTTGTTTGGGCGACGCTTATATCTCCCAGAAATAAAATCGCGTAATGCGCAGCGTCGACAATATGCCGAACGCACAGCGATTAACGCGCCCATGCAGGGAACCGCTGCGGATATTATCAAGCGCGCAATGATTACATTACATGACTGGATCAGCGACTCCAATCAATCGATACAAATGATTATGCAAGTACATGATGAACTGGTTTTTGAGCTTCCGGAATCAGAAATCGAATCAAGCCTTCCAGTGATTCGCCAACAGATGACCAATGCGGCACAGCTAAAAGTACCGCTGATTGTTGACATAGGTGTTGGTGGTAATTGGGATGATGCTCATTAGTGATAAGGCCATTCGTAATCAATAACCGACCAATTTATAACGCTGAGTTCAGCTGGCTGAAAAATGACCTATGTTTTGTGCAAAAATTAAGCGTAGAGTAATGTACAAAACAAAGGACGCTTTTTGGGTCTGTTGGAACGTTGTTATGTTCCATCCTTGACCTCAAACTCTCTACTCAATTGAAGCTTTTGTTGGAAACGCTTACTAAACTTTTTGTATCTCCTGAACCTAACGCATAAAAAAGGCTCAAGCCATGTAGTATCGAAGCTACGTAGCTTCGGATAAAAATCCAATTCAATACAGCCTATATCGTTAAATGCTTCAATTTGTAGGGTTTCACCAATAGCTCTAGAAAACGACTCTTTACTATCTTTTGGCATATTACTAATAGTGGTGGGCGCTGCGATAACCTTAACCCAGTCACCCAACCTTAGGTCATTACCATTAGCATCAATTGAATCGTATTTTTCCATTACTCTGCAACATAACAATGACTATGCCCCAAATATTCCTTAAAATTTTTTCCAGACTCGCTATGGTGTTGATTGCTTCTCTGCTGTTAATCACCACAGCATCTGCAGCGCCTCATTCCTTTACTGATAGTTTTAAAGACGGTCTTCAAGACGGTTGGAAATGGATTCGTGAAGTCCCTGAGGAATGGCGAACCACGTCAGAAGGACTTGAAATATTATCAAACAGTGGTCACCTTTATAAACATCGGGGAAATCCCAGCCCTAACATCCTGGTGCGACCAATTGATGTGACTGGTTCAATTGATATTTCAGTGAATGCTCGAGTGACAACAAGCTCAAGCATACAAGGTGGGCTCATCATCTACAATGATGATGACAACTATATTAAATTAGTCATCGAAAAAATCACGCCTCCAAGCACAACACATCTCGTTATGCTGCGCGAACACAAGGGCAAGATCAAGCACTTTCATCACGAGCTTAGGGATGACCCGGGAGATGATGAAATTAAAGTCTCCATCGGTGCAGGAACTAATGATACATACGAGTTTAATATTCGTCTGGTTATTGAGAACAACCGTGTGACCATGTACTGGGGTTTTCCGGGAACGACTACCTGGAACAAAATCAATGAATCCATGCCTCTACCCGATGCGCATGGACAATGGTATGCAGGCATCTTAACCAGTGGAGGCGCTGTACCTCAGTCCTGGCAAAGATATAGGAATTTCACACTCAGGAGTTGTCCGTAAATAAGTTGAACATATCGCATCTCATCTTCAGACCATTTTTGGTCGATCTTCAATCTCAAAATCCTCAACGTAGCCTGCTACGCCTGCGGTTTTTCTCAATCAGATCGACCAAACCTGCGCCTAAATCTGAGCGCGATAATGTCCAACTTATTCACGGACAACTCCTCAGATCTGGAGTGATTAAGGCAACTGGCAATCAATAACTCAATCGCCTTGCTTGTTTTTTTTAATAGTG
>JAZGEP010000079.1:0-3532 GCA_036478815.1 Methylococcales bacterium | reverse complement strand
ACTTGTCTTTTTGCTCATCTTCGGTGTTGCGAAAACAGTTACATCGCTCACTATGCGCCTGTTTTCGCGCCTTGAATATGAACAGTAATTTGACAACAATGGCCTACGTCAATTGTTCAAGTTATTTCATGCACGTTCCTTAAGTATTTGCATTCAGCTTAACAAGAAGCAGTTATGACACAACCAACAGATTACGATAGTAGCAGTATTCAGGTTCTGAAAGGACTGGAAGCGGTTCGCAAACGTCCAGGAATGTATATTGGCGACACGGGTGACGGTACCGGTTTGCACCACATGGTGTTTGAGGTGGTCGATAACTCGATTGATGAAGCATTAGCAGGTCATTGCAGTGAGGTTCACGTTGTTATCAAAGCCGATGGATCGGTAGCCGTGTCTGATGATGGTCGCGGAATTCCGGTTGATATTCATGAAGAAGAAGGGCGTTCAGCAGCTGAAGTGATTATGACGGTGTTGCATGCCGGTGGAAAATTTGACGATAATTCCTACAAAGTGTCTGGTGGACTTCATGGTGTTGGAGTCTCTGTCGTCAATGCATTATCAGAAAACTTATGGCTGGACATTAAACGCGAAGGAAAACACTATCAGCAACACTATCAGGATGGTGAACCATTAGCTGACTTGAAAGAAATTGGTGAGACGACACAAACCGGGACAACACTTCGCTTTAAGCCAAGTGCCGATGTGTTTGATGATGTGTTGTTTCATTACGATATTCTAGCCAATCGCTTGCGCGAACTGTCTTTTCTCAACTCAGGCGTGAAAATAATCCTTGAAGATGAACGCGATGATCGAAAAGATGTGTTTGAGTATGAAGGTGGATTGAAAGCATTTGTTGAACATCTTAATCGTAAAAAAAATCCGATTATTGATGAAGTCATCTATTTTTCAGTTGTAAAAGAAGATGTTGGTGTTGAAGTTGCCATGCAGTGGAATGATACCTATCAGGAAAATATTTTCTGTTATACCAACAATATTCCGCAACGTGATGGCGGAACCCATATGGCCGGGTTTCGAGCCGGACTGACCCGTACCCTCAATCAATATATCGACTCTCAACCAGCATTGGCTAAAAACCGTGTTGCCACCGTTGGTGAAGATATGCGCGAAGGGCTGACAGCGGTGTTATCTGTTAAGGTACCCGATCCTAAATTTTCATCCCAGACCAAAGACAAACTGGTGTCATCAGAAATAAAACCATTGGTCGAATCGTCATTAACTGAAAAGCTCAACGATTTTTTATTGGAGAATCCCACCGCAGCCAAGTTTGTAGCTAACAAAATGCTGGAAGCTGCTCGCGCCAGAGAAGCTGCGCGCAAAGCACGAGAAATGACCCGTCGTAAAAACGTGCTGGATATTGCCGGGTTACCTGGAAAACTCGCAGATTGTCAGGAAAAAGATCCGGCATTATCTGAAATATTTATTGTGGAAGGAGACTCAGCCGGTGGTTCTGCCAAGCAGGCAAGAGATCGGCGTACTCAGGCGATATTACCGTTAAAAGGTAAAATCCTTAATGTCGAAAAAGCCCGTTTCGATAAAATGATTTCATCAGAAGAGGTTGGAACCTTAATTACCGCGCTTGGTTGCGGGATTGGTAAAGAAGAATACAATCCTGATAAATTGCGTTATCACCGCATTATTATCATGACTGATGCTGATGTGGATGGCTCGCATATCCGCACACTGCTACTGACTTTTTTCTACCGGCAAATGCCAGAATTAATTGAGCGCGGTCATATTTATATTGCCCAGCCACCACTGTATAAAGTCAAAAAGGGAAAACAAGAACAATATGTTAAAGATGATCCTGAATTATCAGCATATTTGTTACAGCTAGCGTTGAACAAAGCACAATTGTTTGTTGCACCGGATACTCCGGCAATTAGTAGTGAAGTCCTTGAAAAACTGGCGAACACGTTTTTCAATGTGCAAAACATTATTTTAAAACATGCACATCGCTATGATAAAGAGCTGATGGAAAGCATGATTGATCTACCTGCATTGCAAGCCGATGCTGATCAAAATAATCAACCATCGACACAGTGGTTAACCGCATTAGAGCAGCGTATCAATCAACTGGCTGCACCACTGGCAAGTTATTCAATCAGTGCTGAGCAAACAGAGGACTCGTTTGTCATCAAAGCGCGTCGGCGTATGCATGGCATTACCCGTGACTTGATGATTCCAGCTTCATTTTTTCACTCAGCAGATTATAAAACGCTGATTTCTTTTGGAGAGGAAACCCATGATTTATTCAGTGATTCTTCATTGATACAAATGGGAGAACGCAAGAAAACAGTCAGCAATTTCCCGGATGCCTTTGAGTGGATGATGAATGAATCCAAGAAAGGTTTATATATCCAGCGTTACAAAGGTCTTGGGGAAATGAATCCTGATCAGCTCTGGGACACCACCTTAAATCCTGAAACCAGACACTTGTTACACGTCAATATTGAGGATGCAATTTCCACCGATGAAGTATTTACTACATTAATGGGTGATCAAGTCGAACCGCGTCGAGAGTTCATTGAACAAAGAGCACTTGAAGTCTCAAATCTTGATATTTAAACCTGAATGATTAGCTATCCTGAACTTGACCCGGTAGCGATCGCGCTCGGCCCTGTCAAAATTCACTGGTACGGGTTGATGTACATCATCGGTATCAGCATTGCCTGGTGGTTGGCTCGATTGCGTGCATCAAAATATGATTTCAGTCAACAACAAGTCGATGATCTGGTGTTTTACAGCGCCATGGGTGTGATTCTTGGAGGACGACTGGGATATACATTATTTTATAATTTTTCAGATTTTCTCTCCAATCCCATTGTCATCTTCAAAGTCTGGCAAGGTGGAATGTCTTTCCATGGCGGATTTCTCGGTGTATTTTTTGCGGGCTGGTATTTCTGCCGCAAGACCAAGCGAAATTTGATTGATGTGCTGGATTTTATTATTCCCTCGATTCCGCTTGCATTATTGTGTGGAAGACTTGGAAATTTTATTAATGCTGAACTGGTTGGTAAGCCAAGCGATGTACCTTGGGCAATGGTATTTCCAGGAGCAGGATCTGTTGCACGCCATCCATCACAATTGTATGAAGCATTTCTGGAAGGATTAGTGCTTTTTGTTATCTTGTGGTTTTTTACCTCTGGAACCACTAGAAAAATGCCGCCACGCTACGCAACAAGCGGGTTATTTGTTTTACTGTATGGTTTTTTCAGAAGCGTGGTGGAATTTGTACGCGAACCCGATGCCCATATTGGCTATCTTGCCTTTGGCTGGTTGACAAAAGGTCAACTGTTGAGTTTGCCGATGATTATTTTAGGTCTGGTATTTTTGTGTCTGGCCTATCGTCGCCAGCCTGCTTAAAGAATGCAAAACTATCTCGATCTTTTGCAAGATGTTTTGCATAATGGAAAATTCAAAGAAGATAGAACGGGTATCGGCACTTATAGCGTCTTTTGTCGACAATTGCGTTTTAATTTGCAAGATGGTTTTCCGCTACTCACTACCAAAA
>JAZGEP010000078.1:0-2838 GCA_036478815.1 Methylococcales bacterium | reverse complement strand
CCAACATTCACGCTCAACCATACCAATACTCAGCAATCCTTTCCATTCCGAAACGGTTGATAATGAAGCCAGTTCATCAGTAATCCAGTAACGGCGAACCTCAAGGCGACCATGATCTTTGTCTGTTTCTTCTGTGTAATCATGTTCAACCGCTTTAAAATTCTCTGCTAGAGCGATATCAAAAAAATCTTCCACTTCTTCGTGCAATAGTCCTTGGTTACCTTTTAACCCTAAGACATAATCTGCTTCCTGTTCAATAATTTGTGAGGCAATTAATTTTTGACAACCCATCGCATCGATAGTGACAATACATCCCTTCAACTCTAAGATCGCTAAAAGCTTGGGAATGGCTGTGATTTCATTTGATTTCTCATCCGTTGCTTCTTGCCCTAAAACCAATCGATTACTACAGGCCCAGGCGCTCACCATGTGCAAAGGTTTTCGGTTATTTTTTCGATCTCGGGAACCTCGGGCTGTTTTTCCATCGACAGCAACGATCTCCCCCTCCGTATTTTTTTTGACCACATTGACCCACCTCATAAAGCACTCTCGAAACTCAGGAGGTGATACTTTTCGTAGAGTATAAGCTATACAATCATGCGATGGAATGCCGTTTTTTAAAGGGATATACTGGCGCAACCAGTCTTCTTTTTCTTTACCAAAGTCTTCAATGGCTTCCCAGCCATTTGATCCGCTGCAAATAGCACAAATAGCCAAAACAATAATATCAGTCAAGCTATGCAATTTATGTCGTTCAAGTCTCGGGTCTTTTAAGGTCGCAAAATTCTCAATAATACAAGCAGTCATACAATTATCCTAATGTGGTTTAATTGCATGATCTCCTAACTTACTGCTTTATTGCAAGTTTATATGCGGTCGCCCTGCGCGACAACATCACTATCAAGCATTATTTGAAAATACAATTCCAGACGATACACTTGAGGAGATACGAACGTCGATCAACAGGGCATGGGTCTTAGGAGATGAACGATTTAAGCAGTAAGTCGAAACTATAACAGGAAGACGTACATCGCCTCTGGCGAGGGGTGGGGATAGGAAGTCAGAGAAATATCATGCCAACAAGGAAAATCATTGATTATAACCCTAATGATTCAGTTCCCAGTGTGTGCTGCGTCACTCCAGCGTTTGGATGTTATTTCTTGGACGGTCTGTTGGCAAGGATTTTTTCAACTAATCTCAAGTCTTGTTCAGTATCGACATCAATTGCAGCTTCAGCAAAAGGAAGCAGAATTGGTTTGATTGATAATGATAATTTATGAGACAGCTGTTGTAGTGCTTGCTCCAAAGTGATTTGTCTAAACACAAAACGAATCACTGTTAACCAGCCAAGTTTGCTGATAATGCGTAGCGGGTTTTTTCGGTTATCTTCTACCTGCTTCCAGAATTCAACCAATTCACGACCTCGGCTGGTGCGTATTGCGAACAGATTGCATGAGCAGTATTGGCTGTCTTGAAATGTCCATTTGGTGCGCCCGACTTCTGGATACGCTTGCACGACCAGTTCAGCGTTAGCCAGTCCAACCAGCGAATCAGCTTCGCTTGCAGTTGCCTGCTGGCAAAAATAATCGATAATTTCTGGGTTGAGCAATGCGTGATCGGCTGTTGTAATTACAGTCGGTGATGATGTGGTGATCTGCTGTAATGCAAGCTGCGCGCTAGTACAGGGGGTAGCACCATTGTTAATCCAGCTGATATTGTCCTGTTCTAGAAAAGACATCAGAGAGAGGTTTGATGATACGATTTCTTGTGTGGGTCCGACAATGATAATCGATTCAATCGCCTGGCTTTGTTGCAAAGATTGTATCACTCGAAACAGCATTGGAGTCCCCAGTACAGGTGATAATGCCTTGCATGGGGATTGTGTAGCCGCTGCGACTGGGTCTGAAGCACCGCGATCCGCAGCCAGAACAATGGCGGTGAATTTTAACGTGTCGATCATGATGCGCTGACTATCAGTTGCTTTTCATAGATGCGATAGGTTTTGTAGACTCTGCAACCGATGGTTTCAAGTATATTGCGCATTCTAGTGTTATCTTCCAGGATCCAGGATAATTCGACTTCATCAATGCCCCAGCGTTTTGCAGGTTCTCGCAATGCGTGAATCAACATAAAGCTTGCTGCCGCTGCAATAATATTATTTTGATGTTTTTTGCGTATCCCCATTAATGGTACCCTGCCGGTCCTCATGCTATGTCGTTTCAGGCGCCAGATTAGTTTAAGCCATCCGATTGGTAATAACTTTCCATTTAAATCAGCAATTATCTCGTTGAGATTAGGCAGCATCACAATCATTCCAATCGGTTCGCCATTGAGTTCAGCGAATTGAACAAAATCATTGTCGATCAAATAAGATAATTGTTTACCCATGTCGGTAAATTCTTCTGATGTGAACGGAACGAATCCCCAGTTGTCAGACCATGCGTCATTAAATATATCTCGCAAAATATCGAATTCGGCAATCAGATGTTTGCGGTTTAGCGGTCTGATAGTGATGCTGCCCTTTGCTTTGTTGAGCAATGACTGCATATTGCGCGGAATTTCAAACTGGGACGGTAGTTTGTATACAAGCAAGTTCTTGACTGGTTTATAGTTGGACTCCGCAAGAAGGTATTGGTAATAAGGAAGTGCGTGCCCCATCAGAAATGAGGGTGGGCTATTGAAACCGTCAACGAGCAAACCACTTTCATCATTAATGGTCAGGCTATATGGCCCTCTTACAGCGCTCATGCCTTGTTCGATGAGCCACTGTTCAGCGGTTTTTAGAAGTTGTTGTGCGATGTGTATATTGTCGACAACGTCAAAGAAACCAAAAAAACC
>JAZGEP010000077.1:0-8211 GCA_036478815.1 Methylococcales bacterium | reverse complement strand
CTTTTGTGCTTGATCCAGTGCTGGCTCGTGTTCTGAATGCTTTATACGATACCATCAGCCCAGGTGTTTTGCCGGTTCCTGATGCGCCTAGAAATGATCTGTTGCCATTAGTACAATATATGCCGCCAGTTGCTGCTGCAGGGACTCCTCCAGGGCCAGTGGCTGATTTGTTGCGATTGAATACCGGCATTCCACCAACATCAATTGCACAACGCAGTCGTTTAGGGTTTTTGACACTGTTAGATGCTGATCCTGCCAATGATGATCCGGCTGGTTTTCCCAATGGTCGACGGGTCTCAGACGATGTGGTCGATATTACCACCAGAGCGGTTATAGGCATTCTGGCTGGTGATGAATTTAACAGATTCCCTCACAATCAGGTTGGCGATGGAGTCAACAGCAATGATGTGCCTTATCGAGAAACATTTCCATATGTTGGTTTGGCTCATTCCGGACGAGAAAGCCGTCATGTTGATCCAGGTGAATCAGGTTGTACTGGGATTTGCCCTTAATAGATCTTGGAATCTGGTAGTTCACAGTTAAACCGTGAATTACCAGATTCTAAACGATTGAAACCAGTTATCTCGAGCCATTATCATGCACATTACCCATATCTTATTGTTGCTGCTTACACTGACTATGACAGGTGTCACTTATGGCAAGCCATTTATACCTATTGATGATGATCAGGTTCTGCAACGGCTTCCTGAACAGTTATTCAAATCTACAACCAGCACAAAGATTAAAACGCTTAGAGCGCAACTTAAATCCAATCCACAAGATTGGTCATCCGCCAGTCAATTAGCCCAGCATTATATCGATTTAGCGCAAACTCAAGCTGATCCGCGTTATATGGGTTATGCCCAGGCGTTATTAAATCCTTGGTGGAAAAGTGCTAAGCCGCCTATGCAAGCATTGATTATGCGTGCGGTCATCCGCCAGAATGCTCATGATTTTAGCGGCGCAATCGAAGATTTAGAACAAATTCTCAGCGTACAACCCGGTCATATTCAGGCAAATTTAATTAAAGCGACCATTGCGACAGTGCAAGGTGATTATCAAACAGCGGTGCAACATTGCCAGCAGCTAATGCGTCGTTCATCAATAATTCTAACGTTGATCTGTCAAAGTACACCGGCAAGTTTAAGCGGCAACGCAGAAACCAGTTATCGACTATTACATCAAGTCTTGTCAGTGTCTACGCCAATGCCAGATAAAGAAAAGGTCTGGGCGTGGACTTCCCTGGCTGAAATAGCCTGGCGATTAGGACAATATAAAGCTGCTGATGAACATTTTCAAACAGCGATGCAAGTCGGTGTCAAGGATATGTATTTACACCGGGTTTATGCCGATTATTTATTGCAACAGCAGCGCCCTAATGACGTGATTCAGTTAATTGACGCTGATACCCAGATTGACTCGCTGTTATTGCGCTTAGCGTTGGCTGAACAAATAACTGACTCGGTTCAATTACCCAAGCACATTGCAAAACTACAAGAACGTTTTGAGGCGAATAGAAAAAGAGGTTCAACATTACATCAAGGTGATGAAGCAAGATTTAACTTGCATCTGTTGAATCAACCACAAACCGCCCTGCGATTAGCCAGACAAAATTGGCAGGTACAACGAGAATCTACCGATACATATATCTTCTTGCAGTCAGCAATAGCGGCAAATGATTTCAAGACGGTCGCGGATATCGAACATTGGTTGACTAGGCAAGGTACAGAGGATGTGTTAATAAAACAAATGTTGACAACACGGGAGGACAATGGCCATGAAATTTAATAGTGTGTTGCTTGTACTCATTCTGGTATCGCCAATTGCCTGGAGCCATAAGTCCAGTGATAGCTTTATTAATTTAACAGTGGCCAATGATCACATCACTGGCCGTTGGGATATCGCTTTAAGAGATTTGGAATATGCCTTGGCTCTGGATGCTGATGCTGACGGGGCAATAACCTGGGCTGAACTTCGAGAGCGCTATCAAGATATTGAAAACTACGCATTTTCCCGCTTGCAGGTTAACACCCGTTTGCCAGTTAACAACACCGGTGAGTGTGTTCGGCTAATCGGACAATTACAAGTAGATCATCACTCAGATGGCGCTTATGCAGTCATCAATTTTAATCTGCAATGTTCCTCACCGATTGATCAACTTGTCGTTGCTTATCAATTGTTGTTTGATCTGGATCCTACTCATCGGGGTTTGGTGCAAATTAGCAACGATGATAACACCGAGTTTGTGGTTTTAAGCCCTGATAATCAGCAGGCAGAGATTGATTTTAGTGTGTCAAATCAATGGCAAACATTTCGTCAATTTTTAACCGAAGGCGTTTGGCATATCTGGATGGGTTATGATCACATATTGTTTTTGCTTTGTTTGTTGTTACCAACAGTGGTCAGAAAAACACCAACTGGTTGGGTACAAAATGACCGCTTTAACAACACTCTCTGGCAAGTTGGCAAAATTGTCACCGCCTTTACCATTGCCCATTCCATCACCTTGGTTTTGGGGGTTTTACAAGTGGTCAGTTTACCGTCGCGGCTGGTAGAGTCGGCAATTGCGTTTTCGGTGATTTTGGTTGCAGTGAATAATCTGTATGCTTTTTTTAGCGAACGCGCCTGGTTTGTCGCCTTCGGATTTGGATTAATTCACGGCTTTGGATTTGCCAGTGTATTGTCTGGTTTAGGTTTGTCCACAGCAAACCTGGGAACGGCCCTACTGAGCTTTAACTTAGGTGTTGAACTCGGGCAGCTGGCGATCGTATCAGTATTTTTACCGGTTGCTTATTATTTTAGAAGTTACTGGTTTTACAAGCGGGTTGTTCTTCATGCAGGTTCACATGCGATTATACTGCTGGCGATGGGTTGGTTTTTGCAGAGAGCGTTTGATGTGAGTGTTTTTAATGCTTGGGGTTAACAAGCAAGTAGTTTTCGCGCGGCCACCGCACGAAGCATTGAGTTCGTTGTGTTTTTAAAGTAATTCAGGTATTGTCCAAATGGTTGAAGAAACAGATAAATTAGGCCAGATTGAGCCACGGTTTGTGCATAATCCACCGACTGATAGTGACCATGTAACACATACATTAACAGGTAATCTCCACTTGACTGCAGAACACCTTGCTGCCTGTCTGACAGGCATTCAGGAACAAGACGAAGACGCATTAAGTCAGTTCTATGATCAAACTATTAATGGCGTCTATGGGTTAGCGTTGCGTATCACCGGCAAAGCCGAGGAAGCTGAGGAAGTGGTTTCTGATGTCTATTTGCAAGTTTGGGATCATGCAGATCGTTACCGCAAAGAGAAAGGTTCTATCATGGCCTGGTTGTTAACCATTTGCCGAAGTCGGGCCATTGATCGTTATCGAAAACGGCAACAATCCAGCGCAGAAATTTCCGATACTCAATGCCCCGAAATAACCGACTCGATTGGTTCCCCTGACTATCTGTTGGCGAATACCCAACAACATTCATCGATTAATCTGGCCTTGCAAAAACTTTCATTGATCCAACAACAGCTGATATCACTGGCGTTTTTTCGAGGATTTACTTATCAGGAAATAGCTGATTATATCGATATGCCGCTAGGCACGGTGAAAAGCCATATACGTCGTAGCTTAATTGAATTAAAAGCGGAACCGACACTGCAATTTTGTTACTCTCCAGATGGGGAGATAACCCATGACTAAGCAAAACGAAACAATGACTGATATTATCCCAACAGAACTGACTGATGCTTTAGCAGAAGCGGTTACCCAGATCGCGCCACCAGAAGCAAGAGCTACAGAGCTTAAATCTCGCGTCATGGCACGTATTCACGGTAAAAAATCGTTTGATTTGATCACCATCAGAGCGACCGAAGGGGAATGGATTACCTTGCTACCAGGCGTAGAAAAAAAAATTCTGAGCGAGGACCCAAAAGGTCAAGTGCAATCTTATTTGCTAAGAATGGCACCCGGATCCACTTTACCGCCGCACGAACATATCACTGATGAAGAATGTTTGATGCTGGAAGGTGAAGTCATGATTGGCGATATCCGCCTATCAGTAGGTGATTACCATTTTGCCCGAAAAGGCTCGCAGCATGGACCGGTCACTACACAAACAGGCGGTTTGGCCTTTCTACGTGCTTATGAGCCTATGGATTGAAAACTGGGCCAAGCATAACGTTGGATGATGTTAAGGAGCGTGCATGAAATAACTTGAATATTCTGGCTGGTCTTTTTGCTCCTGACAATACGATCTCAAGCGTTGCGTATATGTACTTCTTAACATCGTTTGGTTAGCAACAAAAATCCTACGCCATCATTGTTCAAGTTATTTCTTGCTCGTTCCAAAGCACTTGTTTCCATGCTCCAGCGTGGGAATACAGTGAGGACGCTCTTGCGTCCCGGAACGCAGGAGCGTGCAAGACTGGATTCCCACGAAGACCGTGGGAACCAGATAAGCATTATAAAGGTGTCACCCATTAGCTGACACCTTTCCTTCCGCAGCTTCCATGAGAACTCATGCTTGGACGATCCTGTGTTTCGTGACGCTGGAGCGTCTGCACTGCATTCCCACGCTGGAGCGTGGGAACGAGAGAAAAATCACAGTCACAGTCGGTGCACTAGTTGTCGGAGTCGATTTGAGTTGTAAACGTCACTTCCAACAACGGGGCGCCATTGGCATCGCCGTTAAACGATTCTGCGGTTCGACGTCCACTTCCGGTGATCATCACTGCCAGTGAATTGCCACTGGTTCAACCCGGACGATTGATGATTTCCTGGATGATCGCACTGAGATCCGGGCCGGCTTCACCTGCACTCGTCCACGCAGCGGGCGTCCAGTCCACTGCAGCGTTGGTGCGGGTTCTGCTTGAGATGTTGGCGTTGGCAGAGGTAAAAGTTGGGGCATTATTGGTGGCATGCCCTTCAATCATCACGTTGGTGGTTGCTGAAAACACTTCGTCCGTCTGGAATTGAAGATAGGCATTGGTAATGATCGCACCTTGTGGAATACTCAATCCGTTAAAACGGATGCCTACTAACTGGTTGGTACTTTCATCCAGCAGTTCAAGGTCACTACTGCCGCGATTGACGATGCCACTGTTGATTTTTTCTTCCGCATCATCACTACTGGCAGAGACTCGCACTTCGAATGTAGTGGCTGCGCCGGATGCATTAATGGTAACGGTCACTTCTGCGAAGTCGATGAGGTCGCCGTCATCGGCGGTTAAGCGCAACACATACGCGCCTTCGGCATCGAAAGTGGCCGTGGTGTCGACAGCATTGGCATTAGCAAAACTGACAGTGCCCGATCCGCTTTCCTGACTCCAGGTGGTGGTGACGTTCGGTGGGGTGGGCATTGAAAAGAATGTGTCATGAAAAGAATGGAAAAGAATGTGACAGGTCTTGAATCTTGAATTCAAAAAGCCTTATTGGAACGGTCTCTTCGTGTTGAGCCGAATATTAAAAAACCTCAAGATTCAAGCTCTGACACTTTTTCCCACTGACACTTTTTCCCATAAAAGGAGACAATGAGGCTCTGTTTGAACAAAGAGCTCTTAATTTTACTCTGACCCTGAATAATTCTCTGACCCTGAATAATTATGACCCTGAATATTTTTAATCTGGCGACCAGACAAGCTCGATGTTATCGAACAATGAGAAGCATCAGCAAATGAATCGGTGAAAATTTTGAGGCTATTGCCTGCCCGACTTCAGGAGACCAACATTACTCAATACGATTGCCTTTATCAAAGATGAAAACACAGAGCCGATGAGCTACTACAGCAAAATCAACGTAACTTTTTAATTTTTCCATGTAGATCTTTACCGGATTATTAAAAATCTTTACCCAGCAATTCTAAGTTTTTTTCTATTAAAGGCCAATCCAATCCTTTTTGTTGTATAAATACTCGTAGTGTTTTGTCACTTTTTGAGCTGTTACATCCTGCACAAATAAAGACCATATTTTTCTCTGTTGATAATCCACCTTTCGCAACTGGATAGATATGATCAGCTTTAGGATTGTTACCCAGAGTTAATTTACAATAAGGGCAAAAAGAAAGTATTTTTTGTTGGTGCTCTATATTGCGTCTTATAGTCTGTGCAAGTTGGCGTGTTTTGCCTGCATGAGCTGCTGCCATAGCTTTTATCTGATCAATTTTTTCTTTTTTCCTGATTTTATCAAGTTTTCTTTTCTCTCTTTGTTTATTATCTTTCTCTTTTCGTTGAATAGCCGATTCTATTCGTTTCTTATCGCGTTCCTCTGCTAGGGTTATTGATCTTAATATTAATTTCTTATATGCAATCAACTTGATTCTATAATTTTTGAGATTTTGATAGTCATTAGCACAAAACACCGAGTTGGTTGAACCATTTGGCATTTTTTTATTTAGTTGTTCAATTTTGGTGATTGCATTTTTTGATAATGAGCCTTGAAAAATTGATTGAAGAAAACTGCGACTTTGTCTTTCATTTTCCTCTATTTCTCTTATTTGACTCCATAACTTAGAGATCAGGAATAGACGTTCTGTTGCAGAAATATTTACCTTAATTAAATGAAGAAGATTATGAGTTTTATTTAATTCAGATCGAACAGTTTCTGTACTTCCTTTTAAAGGCTTATTATTTAACTTGTCAAATCGTTTGGTTGCACACTTTATCTGTTGTATTTTACTTGTCTCGTAGTATTTTCGACGGGCCATTTTTTGATACCATATTTTAAAAATATATTTTCCGGTTTCTAGATATATCCGAGCTATTTCAATTATTCAAAATCAGATTTTCTACCTCACATTCTTATCAAGAATAGTATATATAATAGTTCATATAAGAATGAACTATAGAAATGCTCAGATAATCACAGAATTGTCAAGCACAATAGTTGATTGTTACGAGGATACACTAACAAGGATGACACGAATTGTATCTGAACTTGGTAACGCATTGCCCATACTCAAAAGGCTGTAATGATGAAGAAACTCGCGGATACCAAAGAACGCGCTGAATTTCTCACGGATATCATGCGTGGTGAAACCACATTTGAAGTTCCACATCCTGATTACCCCGATGAGTTGATAGAGCAACAACCAGATATTAATGCTCGACTGAGGGTTGCCGATCTGCTGGCCAGAGCCCAAGGTGATTACTTTGTTAGAACTGAGATTACACTCGGAGTTGATTATGCAATTGAGTTAACACGTTTAAAGCAACTAGCAGATGGCATAGTGATTGATGGTGAGTTTATTGTTGAGGATGAAGACGAAGAACTTAACTTTATGTAGATTCAATCGACATCAAAAACTACAGTGGTTTGTTCTAATTCATACTACTTTTAACAACTTTACACATTCTATGAATTGCGCTATCCTATTGAATATAAAAAGTGTAAGATAGTATGCAGTTGTGTGAGGTGTCCTTGGCTCGACCTTTTAATGCGATGGTCGAGCGTTCGAATCGCTCACGACCCACTATTTATAAGTTATAAATCAATGGTTTAAAATGAATTTAAACCTTAGTAACTGTGTACTAAAACAGGCGACTACAGTGATAACTACTGTAGCCAGGTTTTTTCTTCGAAAGAGGACGCACAGATGCATAATTTTCACATCCGCAAAGTTACACTCAAAAACGGTGATACGCGCTATCGTGCTGTTATCACTAAATCCAGCAGAGCAGTTAAAACAAAAACATTCAGGCGTAAATCCGATGCCAGAACATGGGGCAATCGAACCGTTTTGGACTTTCAGGAAAATGAGGCTCGGGGTATTACACCCTGCTCAGTTACTTTCAGCCAGTTAGCTGATGAATACATGCACTGGTGGACAGGCAAAGACCATGATCGAGTCCGACTTGTCTTATGGTGGGAAAATCGACTAGGGAAAAACCTGCTATCAGAAATTACACCTGAATTAATCCGAGCAACACTCAAACCCAAAAAGTCACAAGCACCATCCACCTCCTTATACCTCATTACACTAACCCACCGGAATTCTTAAGTATTCTCTTTAGCCGATAGAAAACCATAACCATCAAACCGTAAAAGCATTCTATAAATTCTTAAATCTCACTCACCCACCTGTGATAGACATAAGCTTTCCTGATTAGAAAGAATCGTCAGCCAAAATATATTCCATTTAAAAATAAGACCTAGTAATTGCCAACCAAAACCACTAAAAGGATTTGTAGGCTATGAATCCCGCGAAATTTCACTTTTCTCGGT
>JAZGEP010000076.1:0-6574 GCA_036478815.1 Methylococcales bacterium | reverse complement strand
GTTTTCTGCTTGCCTTACTATTAACTGTCACTACCAGTGTGAAAATTGCACTGGCTTTATTGGTTGGCGCTGTGGCGATGGTATTATGTAAAGTGATCACCATTGATGAAGCTTACAAGTCAGTCAGCTGGCGCACAATTTTTCTGCTGGCAGCACTGATACCTTTAGGTGCCGCAGTCGAGAAAACTGGAACAGCAGCCTGGATAGCCAGTCATATGTTAAGTTTGTTGCATGGCGCTTCGGGCTGGCAAGTGCAAACCATGCTAGCCATCCTTGGAACTGTATTTACCCTGGTAATGTCAAATGTAGGTGCTGTCGTGTTACTGGTTCCAATTGCGATGAGCCTTGCTGTACAGACTGGCGCTGATCCCGCTATTTATGCGTTAACGGTGGCACTGGCGACCTCGAATTCATTTTTATTACCGACCCATCAAGTTAATGCCTTGATTATGGGACCAGCCGGTTACCGCAATACTGACTACCTGAGAGTTGGCGGTTTCATGACTTTGATTTATCTTGTCGTATTAATTCCAATGATTAATCTGGTACTCTGACAGAACAATCTAATTCATCCTGTTTGTTTCAACGTCTATCCAAACCCAGTACTCTCAAACTTAAACCGATTTTTATGACATTCCAGTACGATCACGATATTGATACACTTGGGCTACATTGCCCATTACCGTTGCTGCGCTTGAAGAAAACACTTGTTAGTATCGAAAGTGGAGAAATCGTGCGTTTACGTGCAACTGATCCAGCAGCGCATCTTGATATTGGCGTATTTGCTGAAAAAACCGGCCATTTGATTATTCAGTACTACACAGAGGATGATATTCAGGTTTTTTTTATTCAGAAAAAATAGTTACCACGTAATCTGTCACTTGCTCAGATTGCCCTCTAGGCGGCTGTCCGAGAATAGAAACCTACTGCGGAAAAGCGGATTTTTCCGATTAAATTCGTTCAATACAACAAGTATTCGCCTCATTTAATCAAAAAAATGGGCTCAAAACCACTTTCCCTCGCGACGGCTTCTATTCTCGGACAGCCTCCTAGTTTGTTCAAGAGCAAGGTGAAAGCGCGGAGTTTACAGGTGTAAATGAGCACTTTCAACACGGCTATTGGACAAACTAGAGGTAAGCCAAGTAGTTACCCACATTTAACGAAAACTGGTGATCAACCAACCTTCCTGTTGTGCTCTCTTAGTCAGTGCTTCATCAGCATCAACAGCAACTGCATAATCAACCTGTTGTAACAATGGAATGTCATTCATGGAATCGCTGTAAAACCAGGTATCATTGATTAATGATTCGCGACCATCAGACAACCATTGGTCGAGATTAATAATTTTCCCACCCTGATAACAAGGTGTCCCTTCTACTTTTCCAGTGTATTTTCCATCGATAAACTCAGGATTTGTAGCCAATAAATTTTCAACACCGTAAAGCTCCACGGTCAATTCAGTGACAAAACGATTGGTCGCAGTAATAATCAACAATGTATCGTCATTGTTGCGGTGCCAATCGATACGACGCTGTGCTTTTGGAAGTATCAGCGGCTGTATTTTTTCCTCTACAAATTGTTTTCTCAATTCAAGCAATTGTTCGACAGGATGCGCGGCTAAAGGCTTAAGGGCAAATGCCAGGTACTCTGTAATATCCAGCCTTCCTGTTTTATAGTCCTGAAAAAATCGCGCATTTTCTTGTTCGTATTCATCGCCATCAACAATTCCTTGTTCAACCAAAAATTGTCCCCAAAGATAGTCACTGTCACCAGCAATCAATGTATTGTCAAGATCAAATATTGCAAGACTCACTGTGCACTCCGTTGTTTTGAATGGTTCGGAACGTATACGTAATAACTTTAGGAACGAGCATGGAATAACTTGAACAATTGACGTAGGCCATTGCTGTCAAATTACTGTTCATATTCAAGGCGCGAAAACAGGCGCATAGTGAGCAATGTCACTGTTTTCGCAACACCGAAGATGAGTAAAAAGACAAGTGAATTGTTCAAGTTATTCCATGCACGTTCCTTAGTCAACAAGTGCATGATTATTGTTTGTCTTCAAGATGTAGCGAAGGACAAATAGCAAGCCATGATTTTAGCCCATTTTTCCGATTAAATTCGTTAAGGAGTGAGGATTTAATAACGTCTCGATTTTGACTTGTCTTTTGAACCCACAGGAGCACTTATAAAATTCTCACTCCTAAATACAACAAGTATTCGCCTCATTTAATCGAAAAATGGACGCAAAACCGCTTTCCCTCGCTACGGCTTCTATTCTCGGACAGCCTCCTAGCGTAGCAGTAACGCTGCAACACGGACAACATACAAATCAGCTGACTTAAAGAACGCTCAAGAAACAACCTCGCAACTAACTTGTCTTTTTGTCCGTCTTAGGGACGTGCATGGAATAACTTGAACGTTCCTTAGTACGTTGCCACAACAGTTACATGACTCACTATGCACCTATTGCTACGCCTTGAAAACAAACAGCTATTTTGACATGAAAATAGTCTACACCAATAGACGAAGTAAATTCTTGCACGTTCTCTAATTATTTTGTACAAGTTCAGTGGCAATAACAGCCGCGCGAAGTATAACAGGGTTCAAATTTTAATTGAAATAATCACACTCAGCTTACCTTTTTATTTTGTCCAAAAACCGCGTTAAAAGTGCTTATGTAAGTACTTGAGAATAATTAATTTAACATTTTTGCGCAGGATTTTTTCAGCTTAAATGTACAGAAACAGAAACATAGTGAGCGATGCATACCTTTCGCGTTCAAGAGTACCTCATTGGTTTCTATTCTCGAACAGCCTCCCAGAAATCAAAAACTGTGACGACGTAAAATAAAATATTCACTATTGATAATTGGCACATTCATTGCTTGCCATTGTTTTCTGTAAATAGACAGGGCAATCATGACAATTCACTCGATAGGAAGATGGAAATATAAGCCGAAAGTTGATATGTTAGCTTGGGGATTATGAGCACTAATGGACAAATCAAAACATGATTGATTCAAACGGTTATCGCTCAAATGTAGGAATTGTGCTCTGTAACGATCAGGGTAAAGTGTTCTGGGCACGTCGAATTGGCTCAGATTCCTGGCAATTTCCACAAGGAGGCTTTAAAAAGAATGAAGATTCCGAACAAGCAATGTATCGTGAATTACATGAAGAGACAGGACTTAACCAGCATCACGTTGAAGTGATTGGGCGCACCTGCAAATGGTTGCACTACGATTTACCAGAACGCTATATTCGCAAAAACAGTCATCCGCTTTGCATCGGACAAAAACAATTATGGTATCTTCTGCGTTTGGTTGCTGATGAAAGCAATGTTTGTCTGGATTCTTCACATGAACCCGAATTTGATGATTGGTGTTGGATAGACTACTGGATGCCTGTCAGTAACGTAGTATTTTTCAAACGTGAAGTCTATCAACACGCTTTGACTGAACTTGGCCGTTATTTAATTCCTGATTCGGTACCAATTAATGCAGAAGGCTATTTGGCGAATCCGCTATCGTCAGACGCCAAGCAAGAACAACGCACTTTTCAATATCGTTGAATTACAGTGGTTAGGAGCGAGAATTGAATAACTTACTGATCTTGAGGCAGAATTTTTGTTCATATTCAAGGTGTAGAAGCTTAGCTCCAGGAGGTTGTCCGAGAATAGAAACCGTAGCGAGGGAACGCTGATTTGAAGCCATTTTTTCGATTAAATGAGGCGAATACTTGTTGTATTGAACGAAATTTAATCGGAAAAATGGGTCAAAATCCGCTTTTCCGCAGTAGGCTTTCTGTTCTCGGACAGCCTCCCTAGCTGGTGGCTACGCAACTGTTTTTACAACGCGGAAGAAGGGCAAAAAGACAAGTCAAGATCCAGAAGTTATTAAATTCTCGCTGCTTAGGGACGGACAAGAAATAACTTCGACAACTGACATGCCTTTATTCCATCTTCAGCGTTGCAGAAATAAATGATTTGACAAAGAACGATCTTAGGTGGTTTGACGAAATAAAGTTACCAACCTTGCTTGTCTTTTTGCTCCTGACCAACGCAATCTCAATCGTTGTGTAGAATGACTATGCGCCTTTTGAGATAGTTCGGCCAGAAACAAAAATCCTGCGCAATCTTGGTAACTTTATTCCGCCAAACCACCTTAAATCTGTTGTCGAAATTATTCCGCGCATATTCCTTCATCACCTGCAGCGTTTATTCCATAAAGAATAATAATTCCGTTTCATCAATTTTTAGATAATCTCCATCCGCCACCTTCACCGTTTGCCTGCTGATCGATTGATTATTCAATTGAATAGCGCCAGTTTCTTGCTCTTTGGTGACTGAAAGATAATAACCATCACTGCAGCGGATAAATTCAACCTGACTCGCAGTTTCGCTGCCGATAAGAACTTGTGAATGGCTTAATGGGATGATATGCCCAGCTTTTTTCCCGCGTAGCACTTGCAATCTACCAACTTTTGGTTTTCTATGAACGCTAATAGGCTGTTGCTCATCTATATCTGGATCATCGCCATTGTCATCATAGCTGAAAGCATTTTCTATAACAGGCTTTTCCTCAGCGTATTCCAGAGTATGTTTGCCTATGTTTATTTTATCTCCATGCTGCAATTGCGCTGTTGTGATTTTATCGCCATTTACTTGAATCGATGCTAGTTCATCAACGAGTTCTATTGTCGTATTCGTTTCTCCAAAGCGAAATTTTACGTGTTGCGGAGCAATTGCCAGACTGTCAATAAAAATGTCATTTTCTTCATCCCGCCCAACAGAAATTGACTGCCCAATTTCAAAAAAATAGGCCTGAATAGGCTTGGACTTAAAACTCAATGTTAGCTTTGCCATTTTAATATTTTTTTAAGTAGTTGATTCATGGTGTTAGATCACTTTGCCAAAAACCAGGATTGCACTAAAAGTGCGGTTTGGTAATATCAATATGTGTCTGCTTTGAAGTATAGACCAGATTCTCAACTAGAGTATGTAGTAAGAAAGCGCACACGTTTAATAACATGCTCTGTTGATTCAATAATTTCAATTGGAAAACCCTGTATTTTCAAGCTAGTACCGGGTTTTGGAATAGTTTCCATTACCTCCATGATTAATCCATTTAAAGTTTTGGGTCCTTCAATTGGCAACATAATCCCTAAAACGCGATTCAGTTCTCGAATCGTAATGCTGGCATAAATTAGCCAGCTGCCATCTTCCTGGCGTTCAATTTCCATTGACTCATCGGTGATATCACCAACAATTTCTTGCAATAATGCTTCCAGAGTGACTAAACCCAACATATTTCCATATTCATCAACTACAAAACCCATTTTGATCTGATGTCTACGAAAATCAGCAAGTTGTTTATGTAACGCTGTACCTTCTGGAATGAAATGAGGTTTCTCAAGCAACTGGGTAATATCTTTTTTTGATACTGAGCCTTCCATCAATTGCGGAATTGCCCGACGCACATCCAACACGCCAATTACCCGATCAAGATGCTTGTTATAGACTGGTAATCGTGTATATCGCGATGTACGGATTTGCTCATTCAGTGTTTCAATTGAATCCTGCAGATCAAGACCAACAATTTCACTGCGTGGCTCAATAATATCTTCAGCAGTAGCCGTCTCCATATCAAGAATACGAATCAACATATTGCGATAACGCTCAGGTAATACTGTCCCTGTATCAGACACGACAGTTTTGAGCTCATCAGTATTCAGATTTGCACGAACATGCTTGCTCGGATTAATACCAAATAGTCTAAGTAGCAAATTTGCAGCTGTATTCACCACCCAGACCAACGGATAGAGCAACTTGAGTAGCGGTGTGTAAATCCAGGCTGCAGGGAAAGCCAATCTTTCTGGGTGAATTGCAGCAAAAGTTTTAGGCGCAACTTCTGCAAAAACAAGCACCACCATGGTTAGCAATAATGCTGCCACAGCAATGGCATTTTGTCCGGCCAGGCGAATGGCAATAATGGTTGCCAGTGAAGAAGCCAGGATATTAACAAAATTATTCCCCAGCAAAATCAAGCCGAGCAACCGATCTGGGCGCTGCAGTAGTTTATGTGCGCGTATTGCACTTTTATGTTTGGATTTGACAAGATGTTGCAATCGATAACGGTTTAAGGTCATCAGAGCTGTTTCAGAACCAGAGAAAAAAGCTGACAGAAGGATTAATCCGCCAAGCAGGCCAAAAAGTAAGCTTATGGGTATATCGTCCAAGAAATGATTCGCTATATTGCAGAAATTAGCTTCTATTTAAGTCAACAACTCAGTTTTGTCAAGAAAAATGCTATTTAAAAATCAGTTACAGAATGCTAATTGATGGCTTTTCAATGACATCTGTTTGCTAAAAAATGAGTAATATCAACAAACACTACAATTCGAGTCATCATCAAACACAACACAATTTCTTTTCAAAAACAGTTTAGGTGGTTTGACGGAATAAAGTTACCAAGATTGCGCAGGATTTTTGTTTCTGACCGAACTATCTCAAGAGGCGCATAGTCATTCTACGCAACGATTGAGATTGCGTTGGTCAGGAGCAAAAAGAC
>JAZGEP010000075.1:0-15431 GCA_036478815.1 Methylococcales bacterium | reverse complement strand
ATGCCATTTGAATTAATGCTTTAGCCATGATACGTGCTCCTGATTTGTGAATCGAAAGTTATAGTTTTTGTTACATGATGTTTGTAAACTCTGTGAACTTTAAATCAGAACAGGGACGGATGTCAATATTCTTGTCGGTACAGCTCCTAGAGTGTAATAGTCGCAGCATTGCTTGTCTGAAAAGTCTAAAATCATAGACAGCTATTGTATTAATAAACCAATAAATCAATAAGTTATGTTGAATGCAATGTGCTTTAAGATAATCTTGCAAACAATCATAAGTTGACACTGGACACTGTGACTTATTTTGTGTCAGGCTGATAACTGGAAATCAGTAAAAAGTAATTTATAAAGATAAAAAACAATTGAAAACCAGTGAGTTCACGTAACATTATAATTTAAATTCTTAGCATATAATTTAATCATAAAGTGTGTTCTGAACGAAAAGACAGTTTCCTGTTTAAAATTATTGAGGCAATGCAAAATGGTCAAAAAAGTGAGCCACTGTTTCCAAATTTAATCCGTCCAAAGTTTAAATAATCACTTACAAGAGAAGTTTTATGAAATCTATCACTGATATTCGTGCATTTATCATCGATATGGATGGTGTGTTGTGGCATGGGGAACAAGCTTTACCGGGGTTGATTGAATTTTTTCAGACTCTTAGGAGGAAAAATATTCGTTTTATTCTGGCAACGAATAACGCTAGTTTGACACCGCAGCAATATGTGACCAAGCTTGCGAGTATGGGTGTTTCCATAGAAGCAAGTGATATTTTGACCTCTGGTATGGCAACAGCACTTTATTTGGCGGAACAAGTTATTCCAGCGTCAACGCGCGTTTTTGTAGTTGGTGAACGAGGTGCGCGACAACCACTGATTGATCAAGGGTTTACTTTGACAGAACACTATTCACTTAACGCTGATAATAATAGCTCCAGCGCAGCTGCGCACTTTGTGGTTTGTGGCAAAGATGAAACACTGAATTGGAATAAATTAGCGACAGCAACACTAAATATTCGAGCAGGTGCACAGTTTATTGGCACCAATGCAGACACCACATTACCCACAGAGCGGGGTCTTACGCATGGAAATGGTGCGATTTTGGCGGCATTGGAAGTAGCGACTGGAGTTGCGCCAACGATTATCGGCAAGCCAGAACCGATTATGTATCAACAAGCATTGGCATTGCTCGATGTTGATCCGGTAGAGACGGTAGCGATCGGTGACCGACTGGGGACTGATATTTTAGGTGCTGTCCGCACTGGAATCCGCAGTATTATGGTGTTATCTGGAGTGTCAACTGAAGCAGATATAGAAGAACTGGATTATCAACCGACTTGGGTGATGGCTGATATTCGTGCCATCACCCAAGCGTTACATGGCAAATAATCAACGAAATCCAATGGAATCAGTACTAAGGTGGTTTGACGAAATAAAGTTACCAACCTTGCTTGTCTTTTTGCTCCTGACCAACGCAATCTCAATCGTTGCGTAGAATGACTATGCGCCTCTTGAGATGGTTCGGTCAGAAACAAAAATCCTGCACAATCTTGGTAACTTTATTCCGTCAAACCACCTTAGGCAACGCGTAATAATTAACCCAACAGTATTACTTGTCTTGTTGCCTGTCTTCTGTGTTGCAACTTCGGTTACATAGCCCGCTATGCTCCCTATGTTGCGCCTTGAAGACAAACAACAATCCTGCGCAATACTGGTGGGTTATTGATTGCGCGTTACCTTAAAAGTATCAGAAAATGGGTGCTGATTCGGCACATAATACATTATGTGGTCATTTATCCCGTTTAAGACTTGATTATTGACCATGAAGGACATGAAAAAGATGAAGGAAAGGCAACAGTAATAGAGCAAGCTGCCCTATATCCACCACAAATAAAGCGAATGCAACTCACTCTTGTCTCTTCTCTTCATGCCCTTCATGGTGAAATTAATAACAGTTACATGGAATCAGCATCCCAGAAAATCCTTAGCATCTAATAACAGTCTTTATGAAGACCCTATGATTCCAAAATAAATTTCTAAACTCACGGAGTTGCTGCAATGAAAAAATTTATCAATCAAACAGAGACTTTGCTCGATGAAAGCCTGCAGGGTTTTGCCAAGGTACATGCCGACCTTGTTCAGTTCAATACTCAACCACGATTCGTAAAACGTATCAGCTCAACAGCTAAAGGCAAAGTTGCATTAATTTCAGGCGGCGGAGCAGGGCATGAGCCTTTGCATGCTGGTTTTGTGGGCACAGGAATGCTTGATGCTGCGTGTCCAGGTCAAATTTTTACCTCCCCAACACCCGATCAAATGCTTGCTGCCGCTGAAGCGGTGAATAGTGACAGTGGGGTTTTGTTCATTGTTAAGAATTATGCAGGCGATGTAATGAATTTTGAGATCGCTGCCGAAATGCTTGATTGTCCAAGTCAAACAGTTTTGGTCAGTGATGATGTGGCATTACCGAAAGATCATAGTACTGGTCGACGTGGTGTGGCAGGTACTTTGATAGTCGAGAAAATGGTTGGGGCAGCCGCTGAGAAGGGCTTGGACTTGATGGCTTGCAAAACTTTGGGGGATCGTGTGAGTCAAGCGACAGCTTCAATGGGAGTTGCTTTGACGAGTTGTACAGTGCCAGATTTAGGGCAACCAACATTTGAACTTGGTGATGACCAAATGGAAATGGGCGTGGGAATACATGGTGAACAAGGACGTGAAACCAGCAGTTTAACTAGTGCTCAAGACATTGTAGAGCAGCTAGTCAACGCCATTAATGATGATTTAAATCCAAAAAAAGGGCAGCAAGTGTTATTACATATCAATGGGTTTGGTGCAACTCCGTTAATGGAGTTATATCTTGTCTATGATTTAGCGCATCAGTTTTGGGAACAGCGAGGCATCAACATTAGTCGCTCATTGGTTGGCAATTACACGACCTCACTCGATATGGCAGGTTGCTCGATTACTCTGAGTTTATTAGATGAAGAATTGATTGGTCTCTGGGATGCACCAGTGTATACCGCTGCGTTACATTGGGGATGATTGTTTGATTGAGGAACGTGCATGGAATAACTTGAACAATGCTGGCGCAGGATTTTTGTTTCTGACGAAACGATCTCAAGAGGCGCATCGTTGTTCTACGCAACGATTGAGATCGTTTCGTCAGAAACAAAAAGACCAGCCAAAATGTTCAAGTTATTTCATGCACGTTCCTAACACATCAGCAATTGCACAAATCATTAACTGACTGGTTCTAGCGCCAGCATCAATGTGCCCTCGGCTGCGCTCGCCAAGAAATGAGGCGCGACCTTTAGTGGCGAGCATCTCTCGAGTGGATTCCATCCCCTCAATAGCGACCTGGTTTATTTGCTCAAGCAAATCAGCCAACACAACATCATCTGTTGCAGCTTGTTGTAAATAATTTGAGACAGGGATGTGTACATCAAGCATGGTTTTTTCACCAATATCTGCTTTCCCGCGCTGTTTAACGGCTTCTACACCAGCTGCATACACCTCTGCAAAACCATGTAGATTAATATCTTGATCAGCGGCAGCCTTGCTCATGCTGATGAACAACGTGCCATACAGAGACCCAGAAGCACCACCAATTGTCGACATTAATATCATCCCTATTTTTTTAAATGCTGCTGACCAGTCGAGTTGGCTAATTGTATTGCTTTGCTCAATAAGCGCTTGAATACCGCGCTGCAAATTTGTGACATGATCACCATCACCAATGGCTTGGTCCAGCGCTGTGACTTCTTCAGCATTGGTTTCAATTGTTGTGGCGATGGATTGAATTAGCTCTGGAAGTAATGAAGGACTAAATGACATGAGAATCTCCGCTTAGGAAATGGTTGTAGCAAAGTTGAGGATAACGTGCAATTTGCCAATTTGTCCAGTGAGATAATGGTTTTTTAAATGGATGAATAAATATTATTATAAGTCCGGTTTTTTGTGTGATTATTATTTAGTGGACTTAGCCACGACATAGGCTTGAATCGGGCTGATACCTCTCCTGCTTTTCTATGCGCTATCAAAACAATTTTTGCGAGACCATAGTGATTTAAACACGCCATCATTACGGGCATCAATCAGCAGCTATGTTTGTGAGTATATCTTGATAACGACCAGCAAGGCTATTCCATGAATATGCTGAGACATCAGGCGCTTCTACGGATTGTTCATTCAGTAAGTGATTCACCCAATATCCAATTTTGTCGCACAGTCCTGAAGCTTCGAAATCAATATTCTCCAGTTGTGATGGATAACAGTATTTTTGGCCAAAAAACTCAGGATAACTGAGCCGGTCAGGTACTACAGGAATACAACCCAAGGCGACCGCTTCCATCACAGCCAAACCTTGAAACTCATGAATAGCCGTTGAAATAACCAGATCAGATTCCAATAAAATATGTTGATATTCATGGTGATTTTCAAGATAACCAAACTTCCCGATATATTCGGAAAAGTTATTTTGTATTTGCGCAAAAATTTCAGGTGATTGGCGAAATTGTTGCCCAATGATATGAATGCGAAAATCAATATCACGTTTTTTTAGCGACAATAGCGCCGCATACAGTCGTTCTGGTCCTTTGTCGTATTCCCAGCGATGATTCCACACCAGTATTAGCGGCGCAGAAAATGCTGCACGTTTTACTCGCTTGGCCAGCTCAAGTGGCACTGGAATAACTTGTGACTTGCAGAATAGCTGATCCACAGTTCCTTTGGGCACGCAATCCGGCATTTTTGCAAGCAATTGCTCAATTCCGACCAGATACGTTGTGCGGTTGTACTCTGAGTTGAAAACCAGTTTGTCTGCCGTAAGTCCATTGTAAAGTGTGACCATTTGAGGCTCAATGCGATATTGTTGATGTGTACCGAGAGGATAAGCAAACTGGTTTTCATGAAAATAGACAATGCTTGGTGTATTGGCTAGATTTGGAATCAACCCTTTCAATGTTGCCAAGTCAACCATTGATGTGGCAATGATGGCATCGTAATGTTGTGATAGAGTAACTTGCTCGCTTAAAGCCCAGCTCAGTGGATTTCCACGAATTCGCCAGTTGAAATGGCGTGGTGGCAGGTATAACTGCTGCCAGTCAAACATGTCCAGATGACTAACTAATCCCTTGCGCCAGTAGCGATGACTGGCAACATCGTAAGCTGAAAGTAGTAACACTTTCATGATATTAATTGTAAATTGACGATGGAATGTTCTAACATGCAACAAGAGAGGCTGTTCGAGAGTAAAAAGCCTACTGTGGAAAAGGCCATTTGGCTACATTTTCCGATCATTTGTCTAATATTGTTCCTTAATTCTTTATGGTTCGAGGTGTCATACGTGATTATTACAAATATTGAAATTATTCCCGGTAAAACAGTGGTCAAACATCTAGGCATGGTACAAGGTAATACTGTGCGTGCCAAACATGTGGGGCGCGATATTATGGCAGGATTCAAAAATATCTTTGGTGGTGAGTTGAAAGGATATACTGAACTATTACAGGAAGCGCGCGAAGAATCTGTTGCTCGTATGACTCAACAGGCCGAAGCGATTGGTGCCAATGCGGTGATTAATGTACGTTTTTCAACTTCATCAATTACAGCTGGAGCAGCAGAGTTGTTTGCCTACGGCACTGCTGTAATTCTTGAGTAAACTATGGAACCATCATGGCTAATTTAATTATATTTCTGGTTTTATTGGTGTTGGGCTATATTTTCGGTCAAATGGCTGAACGGCGTCATTTCAAATCGATTATTGACAGAGAGCAACAGTACAAGCATATCTTGTGTTTTAACGAGCACACATTGCCAGTTCATACGCCAATTCCAGAGGTGGCATTGGTTGCGGGCAACGTTGTCATCTCTATAGATTACTTTAAGCGTATTGCCGCAGGACTAAACAATATCTTTGGTGGTCGCGTTAGAGCGTATGAATCATTGATTGAACGAGCGCGACGTGAAGCAATTCTGCGTATGAAACAAGAAGCTGAACAACTCGGTGGTCAGGCAATTTTTAATGTCAAACTTGAAACAGCTTCTATTTACAAAGGGCGTGGGCAACAAATCGGGTCAGTTGAAGTGTATGCTTATGGAACAACTTTGATTAACAAAGTGTGAGGTGATGTGAGATGGGGTATGAGAATCGAGATATTCCGGAAGGGATCAATGTTTCTAAAACGCATCCACTGAAAGAATTTGCCTGGTTAGCAGCAGGGCTAATTATCCTTGTCGTATTTTCCGTATTCGTTCTGTCCTTGATGGCAGAGCATCTGACGCGCTATATTCCTTTTTCTTTGGAACAGAAAGCGACAGCTTCATTATCAAAACGATATTCTGATGAGCATCCACTTAATCAGCAACAGCAAGAGGTTCAGAGTTATTTGCAAACACTTGCGAATACTCTGGTTGTTCATCAAGGGCTTGACGATGGCATGTCAATCACTGTGCATTACATTGCTGATGACACAGTCAATGCTTTTGCCACACTGGGTGGACATGTCATTATCTTCAAAGGGTTACTTGAAAAGATGCCGCATGAAAATGCATTGAGTATGGTCATGGCGCATGAAATTGCCCACATTAAACACCGTGATCCAATCGTATCGTTGGGGCGTGGACTGACGGTTTATATAGCGCTGACCAGCATCGTTGGTATTGGCAATAATAGCTCATTCGAACAAGCGTTGGGTCAAACAGGTTTGCTGACAATGATGAGTTTCAGTCGAGAACAAGAAGCCGCTGCCGACAGAACTGCGCTGCTGACTCTGAAACGCTATTACGGGCATTTAAACGGTGCTGAGGCTCTGTTTGAACTACTTGCTCAAGAAGAAGCTGAGCATCGTGCACCGTCTTTTTTCAACTCTCATCCATTGACCAAAGACAGAATTAAAGCAGTGATGGATTTCGCTAAGTCGGTTAAGGTCTCCGCAGATCCCAAAGCAAAACCTTTTCCAGATAATATTCAGAAAGCAGTTGGAAAACCTGTGGGAATGTTAGATGCTGTTTTGGCTCAATGATTTGCTTATGAGCTAAAAATTAATCAGATTGATTTTGAAACAATGATGTTAGCCATTGCTTATCTTCATGGTATAAAAAGTCATTACGTGAAGACAGCACCCTTATTGATAAGGTTGAAATGATCAATTGCACAGTGAAAACCAAAAATGTGGGTATGTGATGGACACATTGTGTGGTTCTGCCCATCCGGATAAAGTCTGCCCAGATATCAATATCTTAAAAAGGGATATTGACTCCTAACTCAAAGCGATAATGGTTAATCCCTGCCTGGCCAAGCCTGCTTGTATGGTTAAGGGAAATGTTGCGTCCTTCAGAAAAAATCGCCTTGACTGATGCGCCAATATTAAAGAAATCATGGTCAGGCGCGTCAGCAACAAGTTTAAACCGGCCCGTTCCCCGGGAACTTTCTAAAAAGTGACCGCTGACATTTGTGGTATTCGCTTTAAATTCATGCAGCCATTCAAAATTGATTGTCGGTTTAATGATACCCTTGGGCATCCCGAATACCTTGCTAATTTGTGTGCCAAGCACGCTTTTCACAGAACGCCCACCAGTATGGTCAATACTGATAGCAAGCCCACTGAGACTGGTTTCACTATAGTTGTTGATCAACACTTCAAGATACTCAAAACGTGCATATGGGTTCATTACCCAGCTGTTGAAACCCCACTGTTTGCCGAGACTGAAATTCACTCCATACTCTACGCCATTGGTATCGCTGTTGGCTTTTCCGGAAAAGTCACCGTAACGAATTGAGCGAGTATTGTCGGAGGAATGATAGCCAAAGTGACTGACTAAATCGAGATAGAAGTTCTGTGGCAAATAATAACTGCCATACAAATTGATTGAACTGGCACGGCTTTCAGTACCGCCTTTGTTGTTATAATTAGCATCGGTAAAAGCATAGCCCAGAGCAGCTCCGGCAACAAACTGATCGCTAAAACGATAGTCCATACCCAACGTGACTCCTTTTGTATCAAAATCGAATCCAGTTTGTTTTTTCGTACTCTTCTTTTTACCAAAGCTGAGCTTGCCATTCAGATAAAAGCCGAGCTGTTCTGAACGAGCAATATTGTCTCCTACACTTCTGCCAGAAGCGCTGTTGAGTAATCCTTGGGCAATTGTACCGATTGGTACTGTTTTGCCTTCGATATTTAGGCTGAGGTGATTAAACGACACCAGACCCCATTGACCAGATTTAAGCGCACGAATACGTTTATTGATATTGTTGAACTGAGTGGAGCCAATACGCAACATCCGGGTCACAGTCCCAGCTGACTCATCTTGAATCAGTGTATTGAGTACTCTGGTTTGCTCAAGGTTGTTTAAAGCGCCGATTTCAGCGCAACGATTGAGTAACACCTGACTCTGAGTCATTCGGCAGGCTTGCTTAAGTGCTTCACCAATTGATAGCTGATTCCGCGACAGACTCGTGTTGTCAGTAATGCCTTCCAGATCATCATTAACAGTAATTGTGGACAGTTCTGGGTTTATTAGGGAATTGCTGGTTGACGAGTTGTCATTGTACTGAGATTGGCGCGCTGCACGTATGGCGCTGGCTAATAGATCAATATCAGTGGAGGTTTTTGAGGAAATATCGACCAGAACTAAGCTGTCTTTGTTTGTGATATCGCCTTGGGTGACTGATTGTGTTGCGGTTTGAGCAGATAGTATTCCGCTCGCCTTATTGGAAATGTTTGCATGAGCCGATGTTAGGATAATAGACTGGCAGATGAGATAAAACAATACGATTTTGGTCAGGATGTTGTGTTGTCTCATAACAAATGCCTAATTGTTGAATTGTTTGCTCAGATATTTCTGTCATCCTGTTGTTTTAATTGTTATTGCATTAAGAGACGTGCAAAGCAATATGATTTGGAACTGGCGTACGAATGTTATTCAGTTCACAAAGTATTGTTGTATCACACGACTGTGTATAGATTGCATATTTTTTATTCAGTCGAACTCAGTGAAGTTTTGGTGGTAATAGCACTGAGCGATGGACTCTTCAATGTTATTTTTCTTGCCGTTTCCACCGTCAACTCAACAATAACGCTGTTTTAAATATCATGCAAGCTTGATGGTAATATTCACATCGACGTAAGGCTTTCAGAAGTGCTGGAGGTTATATCTTGTGCTTTCTGACTTGTCTTTTTATCTGTCGTCAAGGTACCGCAACAGTTACATGGCTCACTATGTAACTGTTGCGGTAATGCCTAAAACGGATAACAAGACAATCAGTTGTCGAAGTCATCTCACTCCTTAGACTGAGGCAAAAAATGCTTATGCTGCAATGCCGCTTTAAAAGCCGTTTTAGCAGAAGCTGAAGAGTCTATACGCCAATTACATTCCTTGTTAATTTGAAACCAATGAACGGTCTTTATCTTATCGAAATCAGGGCTTGCGATCCGTTCAAAAGCATTTTTAATCCACTCTGCTTTGTTTTGACCTGGTAAATCATGTGTACTTGCTTCACAAGAGGCAAATTCACCAATCATCAGTGGTTTATCACCAAATAGATGTGGATGATCCACCAAGGTATGATAGATATTGGCAAAGATGTCATCAAACCACAACCATTCTGGCCATTCAGGTGTCCCGTCCTGGTTGGTCCAGTTATACCCATCCATACACAACCAGTCAACATAGTCTGTACCAGGGTAATATTGCTTGACTATTTCGACATCGAAAGGAAAATTATTGGGACACCAAACGAATTTAGTATTGTCTGCACCTGCTTCGCGAAAGATATCATGAACATGACGAAAAGCTTTGATGTAATCTTCGGGTTGGTCTTGCCAGCTGTAATACTCATTGCCATCTAAAACATTATTCTCAATCATCTCATGAGCAAATCTAAAGCGTAGTTTGCCACCCCAATCTTTGATGCTGTTGGCATAATCTGCAAGATATTCATCATAGTTGCCTTTAATAATATCCTTCAGATTAACTGCTGGTTCCCATGTCAGGTGAAAAACTAAAGGCTGTTTATTGGGTCTTTTAGAAGTTATCGCATTGAGTGCTGATGTTGGAAAATCAGGCTGGTCGTCCGCATTCCAGCCCTGAAACCACATGATGGAATATAGGTTTTGCCCAGAAACGTTTTCAAATGCCTGAATACCATCTAATGTCGGTGGATTAGTCTCTACAAATGCGCCTATCTCTATTTTGGACACTTTTGATGACACTAGAGAATTTGAAACCGCATTTTTAAGTAATTTTTCATTAGCCGCTTGATATGCGATGAAAACAGCAAAAAAAAGCAGACTGAAAATCAGCAGTCGTAATATGGGTCTCATCAGAGGTTTAGGGGGACCATCAGTTGAATCTTATTAAAAGTTATTAAATCCTCGCTCCTAACTACTCCCAACCAATAACTTCGTAACCGCGTTCACGTAAACAGCGATTTACAAACTGTTGATAAGTTGGGCTGGGGTCGGTTGAACTGGCCAGACCGGAGATGATGCCGACAGCCGCTCCACTCGCCGCTCCAATTGCTGTGCCGATTCCTACACCACCGCTAATTGCTCCACCAATAGCCCCACTGACAGCACCTAGCACAGCACCTTTCGCTCCATTTGTTGCAGTGCGTTTTCCTTGATATTTGACTTCTGAAATGCCAGTTTCATCGGCAAGTGCGTTGCATTGATCAATAGCGCTATCGGCGGCTTGGCGACCTTTTTGTTGAAATTGTTCATTGGGATAGAGCACAGGCCGATTGCTTGCGCAGCCCATCATAGTAATAATCATCAATATGAGACATAATTGTTTCACTTTCACTCTCCACTGATATTTAGACAGTTACTCTGCAACGCTAACATACAGAAACTTAACTGAAGATGAAATACATTAAAGTTAGAGCATATTCCAGTAATGTATTGATTGATATCTGTATTTTGTAACATTTTGTGACGTATTTAATTCTTGATGCTTACCGATGGTTAATGATATAGCACCAGAATCTGAAGTCGTTAGCGCCAGGATGTTTTTTAATTGGTAGCGTTTAATAACGCTTTGATGGGGAAAGCCATATTGATTGCGATAGCCTGCTGCAATCAATACCAAGTCTGGCTGAACTGCATCTAGAAAGCTTGATGAAGAGGATGTTTTACTGCCATGATGAGGTGCTACCAACACATGACTTGCCAGTAATTTGCCATATTCATCAACCAATCTGGTTTCAGCTGTGGATTCAATATCTCCAGTGAGTAATAGACGATGATTACCAGCAATGACCTGGATCACGCAGGAATTATTATTCTCATTGTTGAAATAAGGTGACAGTGGTGCCAGAACAATAAACTTTACGCCGTCCCATTGCCACTGTTTTCCTGGCTCGCAGAATTCAACTGATTGACCAGGGACTTGTTGCGGATAACTGGATAGTTCGCGAATGACAGGCAGTGCTGTTAATAATGACTGCGCTCCACCAATATGATCAGCATCGGTGTGACTTAACACTAATATATCGATTTGTTTGATGGCGCGACTACGCAAATATGGAACCAGCACAGAAGAACCCATATCAAATTTTGGGCTGAGACGGATGCCGGTATCAAAAACCAGTGTGTGATGTGCAGTTTCGATGACACTGGAGAGTCCTTGTCCAACATCCAGCACTGTAATTCTGGCAGTTCCGTGGGCAACATCTGCTATTCTCGGAAACACAGCTGGCAGCAACATGATGATTCCTAGCCAGCGACCTCGTATGCCTTTGGGCGAGAGTAACAATAATACACCTGCAATGCTTGCTGCTACTGCCCATATCTCTGGCCTGGGTGTTGATAGTGTTGAGAATGACAGTGCGGACAACTGCTCTAAATACCACATCACTGCTGATAATACTGAACTGGCTAATCCAAATGCAACGGCTGCCAGAGACTCGGATACACAGCTCAACACAACACCTAGTAGCGATGCTGGAACCACCACGACACTGACCACAGGAACAGCAATCAAATTGGCAATTGGTGCAAGCACAGAGACACTGCCAAAAAACAGCAATAGCAATGGTGACAATCCCAGTGCAACCCGCCATCCAATCGCCCAGGTGGCTTGCCAGTATCCCAGCGTTTGATGTCGTCCCAGTAATAGCAGAGTGATCACCATAACAGCACCAAATGAAAGCCAGAAACCAGCTGACAACACTGCAAGCGGATTAACAACGACCACTACGACAGCGGTTAGGGCTAATAAATGAAATGCACGTATACTGGCTTGTAATAACACCCCACCAAAAATAATGCTGAGCATAATCAACGCACGTTGAGTCGGGACAGATAAACCGGCAAGCAGTGCATATCCTAGTGCACAAGCCATAGCACCAATTGCTGCGACTTGTTGTGGTGAACAACGTTTGACTCCGATCCACGCTGTGAATCGTTTTAATAGCCAAAATGCCAGACCGGCAACCAACCCAACATGTAATCCTGAAATCGCCATCAGGTGGGCTGTTCCAGTATTGCGTAATACCTGCCATTGCTGTGGGTTTATGTCATCACGAATACCGACCGTCATTCCTGTGATCAAACCTGAGACAGGAGATTTTTCAAGAGTTTGCTGTAACTGCAGAGACAGGCTTTGCCGCTGTCGCTGCAACCATGCACCAAATGTTAGATTATCAGATAGCCGTTCGCAGTCTTGTTTACAACGCACATACCCGGTCGCATCAATGCGCTTGCTAAACAACCATTGTTCATAGTCAAAACCACCTGGGTTGAGCATTCCATGTGGACGCTTTAAGCGTATCTTCAATAACCAGCGTTGCCCGGCTTTAATGGGTTGTGATGGATAATACCAGCTTAGTTTGACTTGTCTGGAAACTGGCTTTTTTTCAGCAGGCGCAATGCCAGGTGTTTCGGCGGATTTAATCAGTGCGTTAAAACGGCAAATATTGCGACTGCATTGCGGAATGGTGATGATTGATGCTGAAACAGTCAGTGTTTTGCCTTCAAGCTCTGCAGGCAATCGAGTGGATAAAGCCCAGGCTGCGAAACCCCATGCCCAACACCAGCCAGCAATGAAAAACACTGGATAGAAACATTTGCGCAACAAACAAATCGCAACAATACAGATGATTAACGCAAGCCAACCTAGCTGAGGGAGTGTCTGCATGAGTTGAAAACTGGCAACTCCTACAACAAAATACACGCAGGCAGTCGTTAGCGACCAACTCATTCTGCCGGTCATGAGGAATGAAAATCAAATAACTTGTACATTCCTAAGGTTGTTGCTTGCATCCTAAAAACATTAATCAGTATATTTCTTGCTATCACTACTGGGCTACACATATAATCGAACGCGTTCTACTAACCTGTGCCGAGCATGATTCATGGAAGATTTCATTGTATTAATTCAAGCCAATATAGAGTATGCCCCCTGGATTATTTTTGGGGTTTTGTTATTGGCAGGATTCAATATCCCGGTATCAGAAGACGGGATGATTTTTATTTCTGCTGTGTTGGCGAGCAGTCACCCAGGTACACGCTTACAATTTTTTTTGGCAGTTTATGTGGGTGCCTATTTTTCTGATCTGATTTGTTACTGGCTTGGACGTTTGCTTGGTCCAAAATTATTCAATATTCGCATGTTTGCCAATATGGCAAGTCCCGAAAAAATTGACAAAGTGGGCTATTATTTTGAACGCTATGGTGTATTCACGTTGATTGTTGGTCGTTTCATTCCTTTTGGAGTGCGTAACGCTATGTTTTTAACAGCCGGTTTGAGCAAAATGAATTTTGTCAAATTTGCGCTTGCTGATTTGCTGGCTTGTACGATTTCAGTAATGACTTATTTCTATCTGTATTACCAATATGGTGAGACCGTTATTGACGTAGTCAAAGAAGCCAATATGGTGATATTTGCAGTCGCAGCTTTTGTGGCAGCAAGCTACTTTATCTATCGTCGCTACCAGAAACAATAATCTCTGGGGTAACTGCTTTGGAAAATGTAGGCTGGATAAGCGTAGCGTCATCCGGCAATGCAGCTTTACACCAACAGTGCCGGATGGCGTTATGGCTTATCCGGCCTACAGGCTATAGATGTTTTGTTAACCGTGTGAGATATAACCACAATAGAGGGCAGAGCATTTTGATGATGCTACTTGTAAATTTACCACTACCTCAACTTTTAATCATCTGTCTGTAAGATACCATCATTTAGCCTGTAAATAGTATCCATGCGCTGCGCTAATGTAGCATCGTGCGTGACAACTACAAGGCTGGCATCATACTCTCGATTCAGTTGTAACATTAATTCGAAGACCAGTTCTGCTGTTTTACTATCCAGATTGCCAGTTGGCTCATCGGCAAGCACACATTTTGGGCGAGACACCAAGGCTCGCGCGACTGCTGCACGTTGTCTCTCACCGCCTGATAACTCGCCTGGCTTATGCGGCAAACGATGATCCAGGTTTACTCGCTCAAGAATCTCTCGCGCTTGCTGGCGAGCATATGTAACGGATTCTCCGCGTATTAACAACGGCATTGCTACATTTTCTTCCAGGGTAAACTCGCCAAGCAGGTGGTGGAATTGATATACAAACCCCAAAGTGCGATTGCGTAATTGGGCTAGTCGACGTTCAGAGATTGTATTGATATCCACATCGTTCCAATACACTGTGCCACTGTCGATTTGATCCAAACCACCGAGTAAATGCAACAAAGTGCTTTTGCCAGAACCGGAAGCCCCCATAATCGCAATGCGTTCAGCAGGCTGCACGGATAAGCTGACACCTTGCAATACATCTACCCGTAACTGTCCTTCGTCAAAGGATTTACCAAGATTATCGCAAGCAAGTACGGCTGTATTATTCATAACGCAAAACTTCCGCTGGATTAACACGCGCTGCCTGCCATGCAGGGTATAAAGTAGCAAGTAATGATAAAAACAGACCGATTGCGGCGATCCAGTAAACATCTTGCCATAGCAGTCGTGACGGGACGTCGCTGATGTAGTACACATCGGGAGCCATTAGCTTTGTTCCCAGAAATGATTCTACCGCTGAGATGATGGTTTCAATATTGGTCGCCAATAATACTCCACCAATCACACCCAAAACTGTTCCAGCAACACCAATCATTCCACCCAGCAAAATAAAGATCGACATGACTTGGCCGGCAGTCAGTCCTTGAGTACGCAAAATAGCGATATCCGGTCGTTTATCAGTCACGACCATCACCAGCGTTGAAACAATGTTGAATGCGGCAACAGCAACAATTAATAACAGGATGATAAACATCACCCGCTTTTCCATTTTAATGGCTCGAAAGAAATTACGGTGGGCTTGAGTCCAGTCTGAAATACGATATTTTCCCAGTAATTGTTGTCGTAACTGCGATGCAATTGCCGGTGCTTCAAACATGTCTTTTAATTGTAATCTCAAACCACTGACAGCAGATCCCA
>JAZGEP010000074.1:0-13528 GCA_036478815.1 Methylococcales bacterium | reverse complement strand
TGTCTGCTGCATCGGCGGCTGCATTTAATCATTATCTGGATCGCCAGGCCGATGCTAACATGAATCGCACTAAAGCGCGCCCACTTCCGCAAGGTGAGATGAACGGTCAGCAAGTCATCGTGTTTGCCAGTCTGCTTGGCTTGTTATCAATGCTCATTCTCTATTATCTGGTTAATCCATTGACAGCGCTACTAAGCTTTTGTTCGCTGATTGGCTATGCTGTCGTCTATACCATGTATTTGAAGCGGGCGACTCCACAGAATATAGTGATTGGGGGGGCTGCTGGTGCAGCGCCTCCAGTGCTTGGCTGGTGTGCAGTGACTGCAAGCGTTGATCCGCATGCATTATTATTGTTTGCAATTGTTTTTATCTGGACACCACCACATTTCTGGGCATTGGCGATTGCCCGCCGCGATGAATATGCCAAAGTCGATATTCCCATGCTGCCTGTGACACATGGTGTTGAATTTACCGGTTTGCATGTGGTGTATTACACGATTTTGCTGTGTATTGTTAGTTTGCTGCCCTACTTATATGGGATGAGTGGGTTGATTTATCTATTGGTAGCAGTGTTGTTGGATGCTGGTTTTCTTTACTATGTCATCAAGCTAAAACGTACACAAAGCAATCATGTAGCGATGCAAACCTTTGGTTATTCAATTACCTATTTAATGGTGTTGTTTGCAGCTTTACTGGTTGATCATTACTGGATGATTTTGCCGATATAACAATAAATTGCTTACAGCATCGTATTAAATAACAGAGTGTTATTGTCCGAATTGCTCAAGAAAGAGTATGATTGGACGGCGAGACGCCACGTCTAATATATTAAAACGTTGATTCGGGAGGAATTATGAAGCACCAAATTGTTATTGTGGGTGGAGGCGCTGCTGGTATTTCGACAGCTGCCATGCTAAAAAAACGTGATAAATCACTTGATATCGCCATTATTGATCCATCAGAAAGCCATTATTATCAACCTGCATTTACACTAGTCGGTGGTGGTTGCTATAACCTGTCGGCTACAGAAAGACGTGAGGCAGATTGTATTCCCGATGGGGTGAAGTGGCTCAAAGAATACGCAGACAGTTTTAATCCTGACAGTAATTCAGTCACTCTTAAAAACGGTGATGTTGTTGAATATGACTATCTGGTGGTTTGTCCAGGATTGCAACTGGATTGGAACAAAGTGAAAGGTCTGGAGGAAACCATCGGTAAAAATGGTGTTTGTAGTAATTACTTGCCGCAATATGCTGCTTACACCTGGGAGTGTGTGCAGAATTTTAAAGGTGGCAAAGCATTGTTTACCCAGCCTCCAATGCCAATAAAATGTGCTGGTGCACCACAAAAAATCATGTATTTGGCAGCAGATTATTTCAAAAAGAAAAAAATTACTGCGGAACTGGATTTTAACACGGCAACTCCTGGTATCTTCGGAGTTCCTTTGTTTGCCAAAGCCTTGTCAGTGATTGCTGGTAACTATGGGGCGCAACTTAATTTTAAAACTAATCTGGTTGCTATTGACGGTGGCAAAAAGGAAGCAACATTTGAAGTTGAAGATGACAAAGGTAAGAAGAGTCAGGTTACCAAATCATTCGACATGATTCATGTTACACCACCACAAAGTGCGCCGGATTTTATCAAAAATAGCCCGCTGTCAGCGGACAGTGGTTGGGTGGATGTCGATCAGAGTAGCTTGCAGCACTCGCGTTTCGATAATATTTTTGGGATGGGTGATGTGACAACAACACCAAATGCCAAAACTGCCGCAGCTGTTAAATTACAAGTGCCAATTGTTGTGACAAACTTGTTGGCCAAAATCAAGGGTGGTGTTGGTGATGCCAGTTATGATGGTTATGGCGCATGTCCATTAACAACAGCAAATGGCAAAGTATTGCTTGCGGAGTTTTCCTACGGAGGAAAAGTTACGCCATCGATCCCGCTTGATCCTTCAAAAGAGCGCTGGATTTACTGGTTACTCAAAAAATACTTTTTCCCATTTTTGTACTGGAAAATTATGCTGAAAGGCTACCCATTTCCTGCATCGCACAAACCATTAGAAGAGAAAAAGTAAGCAACACTAATCTTAGGCAACTCGCAATAAATAACCCACCCATCTTGCTTGTCTTTTTGTCCGTCTTTTGCGTTGCAACTTCGGTTACAAAGCTCGCTATGCGCCCTACGTTGCGCCTTAAAGACAAACAAGAATTCTGCGTAATATGGGTGGGATATTTGTTGTGAGTTGCCTTAAGGTGGTTTGACGAAATAAAGTGACCAACCTTGCTTGTCTTTTTGCTCCTGACCAACGCAATCTCAATCGTTGCGTAGAATGACTATGCGCCTTTTGAGATGGTTCGGTCAGAAACAAAAATCCTGCACAATCTTGGTAACTTTATTCCGTCAAACCACCTAACCACTTTAATCAAGCCCCGCCTGTTATATTATTCCACTACTTATCAAGAAGATTATTATTATCGACTTGGTTTTTTATGCGGTTGATCATGTCTTGGACATCACCAAGTTTTTTCCGCTTTCGGGTGATTTGTTGTTTTTGTTTTGCAAGTCTTGTTAGCCTTTCTTGTCTGGTGAGAAAGCGTTGCTGGGCATGCTCTGCTTTTTGTCGAGATTGTCTGATGTCTGATATGCGTTGTTTAGCCTGAATAAATGTTTGTGTGAGTGGTATCTGACTAGGACAAACCAGATCGCATGCGCCGCATTCAATGCAGTTTGACAGTGTTTTATCTTGTTCTAATTGGTTCCACTGTTGTACTTGCGCAAGTCGATATAATGACTGAGGTTGTAGTGCGGTTGGGCAGACATATGCACAGTCTCCACAGCGTATGCACGGCTGTGGCTCTGCGGGTATAGTTGTCTTTGCCGGTATCCATAAGCTATATGTTTCTTTAAGAATTGCTGCAGTGGAGTTGTCTGCTACCTGCCCCATCATCACGCCTCCGATGATGGGCGCACTGTCTTTGTTAGACGCACCAGTCGCTTCAATCAAGCTGCTAAGTGGTGAACCGATTGGTACGAGTAAATTTGTTGGCTGATGTAAGCCTGGCCCGCTGACAGATACAACGCGATTTATAAGCGGTTCACCAGTGTTAATAGCGCGATCAATTGCGACAACCGTGGCGATATTATGGCAGATAACGCCAACATCCAGAGCAGTTTGCTTTGAATTGATGGTCTGACCGGTCAGAGATTGCACCAGTTGTTGCTCACTGCCAGAGGGATACTTGGTGGGAACTGTTACAACATCAAATGCTCTATTTGATCGATCAACAAACGCGCTCTGCAGGCGTTTGAGTAATGTAGTCTGATGATCTTCAATTGCAATGATGCAGCGTGTCGCTGCGCTAATATGCATGAGTATGGATGCGCCGCTCAATACGCAATCAAGATTTTCTACCAGCAATGCACTATCACATGCTGTAGATGGATCGCATTCTACAGCGTTGAGAATCAGTGTTTGCGGTGGTTTTTTTAGTGCTGCCAGCAATTTCAAATGTGCTGGAAAACCAGCGCCACCCATACCGGAAATACCGGCTTGTTTGATGAAATTGATGAGTTGTCTGGGTGTGGATAGTAATGGATTATTCACCGGTAAATAATCCAACACCTGGTCTCTCCCGTCAGTTTCGATAATCAGATGCTGAGGATTATCAGCGTCTGAGTATTTGAGAACACCAGAACTGGAAGCATGAATAGCGACCGATTGGCCAGTGGATGAGATTGCTATTGTCTGCCCTTTTAATACCGTGCTGTTATCATCAACGATTGGTTCTCTTTGTTGTCCACGTTGATCTGTCAATGGAAAAAATAGCTGTTTCGGTGTGCGGATCATTCGAATCCCGCGTTGCAGGATGAGTTGTTTTTGTGGAGTAATATAGACTCCATTTTTTACCAGCTTGATTGAGTGCGTAGTATTCGTCATCTTGATCCAGAATATTGTGCAAGTGGAATCATACTGATGCAGTCAACCGGGCAAGGTGCGATACATAGTTCACAACCGGTACATTCCTGTTCTATAACAGTATGCATTTGTTGACTTGCTCCGAGAATTGCATCTACCGGGCAGGCTTTGATGCATAAAACACAGCCGATACATTCGGATTCATTAATGATTGCAACTTGAGGTGCTTTGGTTTCACCAAATTGAGTATTGAGTGATATAACGTCAGCGCCTAATAATTGCGCCAGGCTATCAATGGTTTGCTGACCACCTGGTGGGCATTGATTGATGTCTGCTTGTCCGTCTGCAATCGCTTGGGCATAGGGTTTGCAGCCAGGATATCCACATTGAGCACATTGGGTTTGTGGTAATAAACGGTCAATCTGGTCGACTAGTTGATCGCTTTGTTTGTTGAAACGTTGGGATAAATAACCTAGCAAACCGCCGCAAGCAGCGAAAAATAAGGTGATCAGTGTAATACCGATGAATTGAACGTTAATAGGGAATCAGTCCCGAAAACCCCATAAAAGCAACGGACATTAATCCAGCTGTCACCAATGCAATTGGGACTCCTCTAAAGGGTTGTGGTACGTCAGCACTGTCCAGTCGTTCTCTCAGATTGGCAAACAAAGTCAATACCAGAGCAAAACCTAGCGCGGCCCCAAAGCCATAAATAATCGATTCCAGCCAGTTATGGCGAGCATGTGTATTTAATAAAACAAGACCAAGAACTGCGCAGTTAGTGGTGATTAGTGGTAAATATATACCCAGCGATTTATGTAATAACGGGCTGCTGTGTCGAAGCAGGATTTCTGTGAGCTGTACCAATGCTGCGATAACAACGATAAATACGATGGTGCGTAGGTATTCCAATCCAAATGGGATGAGTAAATACTGATTGAGAAGTGCACTGGATAGCGCTGCTAGTACCAAAACAAACGTGGTCGCAAGTCCCATACCAAGAGCAGCGTTTTGCTGTTTGGAAACGCCCATAAACGGGCATAGTCCAAGAAACTTCATCAGTACAAAATTATTGACCAGAGCAGCACTAATAATAATTAATAAGGCTTCTTTCATTGTTAGGGTAAACATTAAAGCGCAGACGTTTTTCGGGGAGGTTGTCTGAGAATGGAAAGCCTACTGCGGAAAAGCGGATTTTGGCCCCTTTTTTCGATTAAATTTGTTCAATACAGCAAGTATTTGCCCCATTTAATCAAAAAAATGGACTCAAAACCGCTTTTCCTCGCTACGGCTTCTATTCTCGGCCAGCCTTCTGGTGAGAAATGTGGGCTATGAACACTGACAAATCAGGCAACGTCTAGATTGTTTTTTAGCAGCCCACGCAAATTGTCGAGCATAAATTGTGGTAATACAAAGCTGGCCTGATGAACGGCCGGGTTGTACCAGGAAAAATTTATTCCACTATCAGCAACTCTGGATGTATCAAGCGCTGTAATCGGGTGATATTTTTTAGACGCAATTGCAAATGACCACAGGCCGCCCGGGTAAGTCATGTTGTTGTAATTATACATGGATACCAATGGGAACAGCTTGCCCATGGTTTTCAGCAGTGATTGTTGTTGTTCTGCGGCATAAACAGGAGACTCACCTTGGGCAACAACAATGCCATCATCAGCAAGTATTCGATAGACATTGCAATAGAATTTGTCTCCAAAGAGTGGGACTGCCGGGCCAATCGGATCGGTAGAGTCAACCAGGACGATGTCATAGCGTTGATTTGTAATTGCCACATAATCTACAGCATCAGCGATATCCAACTTGAACCTGAGGTTATTGGTCATACCGATAGCGGTTTGTGGAATCCATTGTTTGCAGGCATCAACTACCATTTCGTCAATTTCAACCATGTGGCAGTATTCAACCTGTGAATGGCGTAACACTTCTCTCGCTGTGCCGCCATCTCCACCGCCGATTACCAATACTTTTTTAGCATGCGGGTGAGTAAACAATGGCACGTGAGCAATCATTTCGTGATAAATAAATTCATCGCGTTCACTGATCATGACTAAGCCGTCATTGAGCAACATACGGCCAAATCCTTCAGTTTCAACAATGGTTACGGTTTGAAACTGGCTTTTTCCCTCAAATAGTACGTGTTTAAGAGCATAGCGTAATGTAAGTATATGTTCATGATTTTCTTCAATCCAGCGACGCGTTGTTTGTTCTGTTCGTATCTGAACTGTCATTGTGAATATCTGAACCTGGAATTCTAATAAAAATTGTAACTATTCAGCGTACTTAGTAACTGCTCAGCTTACCCGCTAGTTTGTTCAAGAGCAAGGCGAAAGCGCGGAGTTTACAGGTGTAAATGAGCACTTTCAACACAGTTATTGAACAAACTAGCAGGTAAGCTGAGTTACTAAAAATTTACTGTTATGGACTGTATAGTTTTCTATAAAACGTGTTTCTGTGCAGAATCAGTATATTGTTTAATTCTACAACTATACTTGGTTTTAACGATTTACCTAAATATGGATAGCTTGTGATTGTCCGCGACCCTTTGTATTGAAAAATTCCTCTAATCAGAATTTCTGTGCCGCTGGTCGCATTTTAGGTTTTTTTTTCTCTGATTATTGATATACCTAGTAACCATGAAATTGAACAGAAATAGAACAGATGGTTTCACCATCATCGAATTACTCATCACCATGTCGATTGCAGTCATTGTGCTGACCATTGGTGTACCGTCATTTCAGAATATGGTGAAAGACAGGCGCAGCCAAACATCGTTGCAAGCTCTGATCACTGATTTGGAGATGGCCAGAAGTGAAGCTATGACGCGTAATCAGCCGGTTGTTTTGTGCCGCCACGATGGAGAGACAACAACGCCAACGGCGTGTAGTACCAGCGCCGATTGGGAAGATGGCTGGGTAATATTTGTCGACACTGATGGTGACGATAAAGTTGATGCTAATGAGTTACTGCGTGTGACTGCTTCTCTCGGTTCAGGTCTCGATCTTGATTATACCAAAGCGAGCATTACTTTTAGCTCCCGCGGGTTTGCAAATGAATGGAACGGTACTTTCAGAATCTGTGATGATCGTGGTTATCAATATGGCCATAAATTGCTGGTTTCTAGTTCTGGATTTTCTCAAACCCTATCTGCAACGAGTTGCCCAAGCTAATGAAACGTTTCGAATTTAGAAAATTGCAAAGTGATTCCGGTTTTACGATGGTCGAGTTTTTGGTTTCGGTTGTGATTCTTTCCGTTGGCCTGATTGGCTTGGCGGGGCTGCAACTCACTAGCTTGCGTGACAATAGCCGAGCGTATATGCGTAGTCAAGCATCGGTTTCAGCATCGGATCTGGCTGATCGAGTGCGCGCTAATCCAGCAATCAATTACACCGCAGTAACAGCCACTGAAAACACGGGTTGTCTCTCTATTCCTGGTTGTACAGCGAATCAAATGGCGCAACAAGATTTGTTTGAATGGAATGCCGCTTTGCCCACTGAACTGGACGGTGGAACGGGAGTTATTTGCATCGATAGTACACCAAATGATGGAACCAGTTCAGCATCGGCTTCATGTGACAATTCAGGTGTTAATTTTGCAATTAAAATCTGGTGGCAGGATGAACGGCCCGATAGTAATGGCGTAATTGCTGCAGCACAACGATACACAATGAGTTTCAGACGATGATAACAACAGATTATAAAAAACAAAGCGGGCTGACTATGCTCGAGATTTTGATTGTAATGGGGCTTTCAGTCGTTTTGCTGAGTGGTTTGGTGGAAATCGTTTTAGCCCATCAACAAACCAATCGACTGCAAAAAGGCTTATCTCAGATTCAAGCCAATGGCCGTTATGCAATCGATTACCTGCGCATGGATCTAAGGCGAGCCGGCTATGCTGGTTGTCTTCCTGGTGGTTTATCGAACGCTAGCAGTCAATTGACTGTCGCTGCTGGTGCAAATTATCAGACGGCTTTAATTAAAGACAATACTTATGAGCAAAACTTTAGTTCAGCTAATCCGGAAGCGAACAGCGATAGTATTCAGGTGACTAGTGCATTAGGTTCAGGAGCAAACCTGGCAACTAATATGACCAGTGAATCAGTTGCAATTGAAGTGACTGGAGACAGTGATATCAAGAACAATAGTGTTGTTGTGATCAGTAATTGTGAAGACGGGGATATTTTTTTTGTGACTAAAATCACTGATAGCAGTGGGGCTGGTGATTTCGATGATTGCGCTGCTGCCGGATCATCTTGTTTGCTGGAGCATATAGCAGGTTCGAATAACCAAAATGCTTCGTTATCAAAACGCTATCAAACTGCTGCCAGAATATTTTCGCTGCAATCACGTGTTTACTCAATTCTAATCGAATCAGGTAAAGAAAATAGCCTTCAAGTGAGCGGTACTGGCAAACTGGTTGGCGGTGTTGAAAATCTTCAGATTCTTTACGGAGAGGATGGGGTCGATGTTGATTCGATCGCTGATTATTACGTACCACTTGATGAGGTAGTTGACATCAGCAATGTAGTTAGCCTGAAAATCAGCATATTGTTGCGTTCCATTGATGATCATTTGTCTTATGAGGCAGTGAAATACAATTTTTCAGGAACCACTAATTTGATTGGCCCAGACAAGCGTTTACGAAAAGTTTTTAACACAACAATCGCTTTGAGGAACAAGTTGCGATGAATGATAACCGATTAATTCAATGTAAATACTGTCTTGTGCCAGTATCTGGGCAGTCTGGCACAGTATTGGTGACCAGTTTAGTGATGCTGTTGATTATGACCATGATTGGTATCGGCAGCCTTAAAAATACTCTGATGCAGGAAAAAATGGCGGGTAATGTATGGGATGCCGGGGCTGCATTTCAAGCAACCGAAATTGGTTTAAGAGATGGGGAAGATTATATCGAGACGCTGGCTTCATCTTCGGTTTTCAGTACAACAGCAACTCCGACTGTAGGCTTGCTAAGTGCGACAGCCACTGAAATTGATTATCTCGACTCAGCAGCATGGGGTTCGAACTCGGCAATACAGAGCATTGGGGAATTTACTGCAGTTGATCAACCGCCGTACCGTGTAATCAAACACATTAAGGATACAAGTGGGCCTGGTGGGAACAACAGCATTATGGTTAGAGGTTATGATGATATGACCCCAGGTACCAATGTTTCCGTATTTAAAATAACTGCAAAAGGCATCGGTAGGACTGCTGCCGCGCGTAGTATTCTGCAAACTTATTACGCTAAACGTTTTTAGCAACCCTCCATAGAGAATGATTATGAATACACAAATTGCTAAGAATCTCAGACAAGTTTTGATCTGTACACTGTTTTTTTCCACATGTGGTAAAGCCGCTCTGCTAAATTTAGAAAACAGTCCGTTATTTCTAGACAGTATTGATAAAGCCAACCTGATGTTGGTGATTGATGATTCCGGTAGCATGGATTGGGAAGTATCGATACCAGATACAACGGATGGTGTGCTTTGGTGGGATGTTACTGCCGCCGCATTTGTTGGTGCCAATCAACTTGGACAGATTAATCAGCATTTATCTGGATTTGATTTTCTTGATGGACCACATTTTTACTTGTTTCCCAATGGAACAATTGTTGCTGATGGTTTAGATCGGCGCTGGTATGACGATGTTCTTGCTCTTCCTGGTAAGAGTCTGGCAATTCCACCATTTATCCAATATGCTTTTGCACGAACTGCTGAAATCAATACCGCATATTACAACCATAATGTAACTTATAAACCATGGTCTTCGTCTCCGTTTTATGCAGGAGCAAGTGAATATTCTGCTATGGATCCAGCCAATGCATTATCTGATCCTGATACTGGAGATGCTGGTGATACCAATTCAGCCAAGTTCGATTTAACACAGAACGTGGAAAGTTTTGCAGCAAACAATGTGTTTGGCGTCTACACTGGCATGACGCTTCCAGCTGGAACACGTTATTATGATGGTTCTTCCTGGGTTACTGCAGGGACTGATGTTGTCCAGTCAGTTGATACGACAATGGGTATTAGTTATTTTCCTGCAACATATTATACAGTTGTTGCTAGTGGTTCCTATTCAATGGGTGGAACACAAGACTGTGCTGCCCCTACTCCTTCTCAATATGTGATTTTTCGTTCAGCTCCTTCTACATTTTCCAGTGCGGTTGCCGATGCTTTGGCTTACGATGGGCGTTGTTTAAAGAAAATTGAAATTAAACCGGCAACAACCACTTACCCATCTAATGGCGATCGAACTGATTGCGCGAATGCATCCACTTGTACATACGCAGAAGAAATTCAGAATTTTGCAAATTGGTTCAGCTATCATAGAAAACGTTATCTGTCATTGCGTGCAGCTATGGGTCAAGCGTTTATAGAAATCAGTGGTGTTCGCGCTGGATTGTTTACTATCAATGATGTAGCGGATGGCAGTCAAGGTGATCTGACCATGCTTGATTTGGATGTTAGCGCCGACAATCTTAATTTATTTGATTTGATTTATGGTATTGATGCGGGTGGAGGGACACCGAATCGCGAAGGTCTGGATTTTGCCGGGCAACAATTAATGCGAACTGATGCTAATGCCCCTGTTCAGGGTAGTTGTCAGAAAAATTTTGCACTGCAATTTACCGATGGTTACAGTGAGACAACCACTACATCAGGGGCTGGTAATGCGGATAGCTCTGCAGGTGCTCCTTATGCAGATTCGTATAGTAATACCCTGGCCGATATTGCTTACAAATATTATTCTACTTCGCTTCGCACGGACACCGGCTTTGTTTCAGGAAAAGTGAGTATCCCTAAAGCATGTCAAAACTCGCCTCAACCACCAGAACTTGATTGTAATGCTGATCTTCATATGAATACCTATGGCATTGTTCTGGGTGGTATAGGTCAGGATATTTTTGGTGTGAATGATAGTGGTATTATCCGCACAACGGTAGCTGATGCCCATACCAATCCACCGAGCTGGCAAGATGCGAATGCTATCCGTAATGCAACACAAATTGATGATTTGTATCATGCCACTGTGAATGGTCGCGGAGAAATGTATCGAGCATCTTCACCGCAGGAGCTGACATCTTCACTGAAACAAGCACTGGTCGATATTAATAATCAGAAAGGATCTGCTTCCAAGGTTTCATTCAATAGCTCAGCACTGTCTTCAGGCAGTTTGATTTTTGCAGCTGGATTTAATGCTGAAAAATGGAGCGGAGATGTCAAAGCTTTCGCGCTGGACGAAGATACCGGTGCCTTGAGCACATTACCAGTGTGGAGTGCAGCAGATGACTGGCTGGATAAAACATCTGGTGGATTATCGCATACTGCACGAACCATTTTGACCCACAATGGAACGCAAGGTATTGGATTTAAATGGGCTAATTATGCAAGTCTAAGCGTTACACAAAAAGCTGATTTGAATGCAGCATCGGGTGGTAATGCTCAGGAAGTCATTAATTTCATCCGCGGAGACCGCAGTAAAGAAAATTCAGGTTTCAGAATGCGTGATAGCGCACTCGGTGATTTCGTAAATTCAAGTTTGGTGTATGTTGGCAAGCCGCCATTAAAATGGCCTGATTCCACATTATTTACTGCAAGCTCAGGGAGTTCGGCCCGATATTCAGATTACCGATTGAATTTGATCAAAAATCCGCGTAAGGAAATGGTATACGTGGGTGGAAATGATGGTATGTTGCACGGTTTTGTTGCCTCATCTGGAGATGCTGATTCCGGAAAAGAATTGTTGGCATATATTCCTTCCAGTGTCTTTTCGAGTAACGCAAATGCTGGCTTACATTATTTGACAGAGCCAGATTATCAGCATCGATTTTTTGTTGATCTATCGCCAACAGTATCCGATGTGATTCTTAATAATAAATGGAGTACCATACTCATCGGTGGAGAGCGCTCTGCCGGACGATCATTGTTCGCTCTGGATGTGACTAATCCAAGTGTGTTCGGCGACGATAGTACAAAGGCCGCAAATACAGTGTTGTGGGAATTTGTTGATCAGGATTTAGGATATACTTATAGCAAACCAACCATTGTCAAGTTAAATAATGGCAAATGGGGAGCTATCGTCGGGAATGGTTATAATAATACCGGTTCCGGCGAGGCCAAGCTGTTTATTATAGAGATTGAACCGAGTGGGGCTTGGTCTGAAAATTCCAATTTCTACAAGCTGAACACAGGTGTAGGTTCTCTCGCAACTCCAAATGGATTGGCGACCCCGGCGGTCGTTGATCTTGACGGAAATGGCACAGCTGATCGTGTTTATGCAGGAGATTTGTACGGTAACCTGTGGGCATTTGATATCAGTAGTGCTACAGCTGCCAGTTGGGATAGTGTTTATCAAAACCCAGTCAACACACCTGTACCATTATTTAAAGCGCAGAATGGATCTTCGCCTGCTGTAGATCAGCCGATAACAACACAGCCAATTGCTGTATTACATCCGACTATCCCTACTGATCCAGGTAACAATTCACCAAATGTGATGTTGTTCTTTGGTACCGGGCAATACTTGCAGGGAGCTGATATTTACAATACTGATACGCAGACGTTCTACGGGGTTTGGGATAGAGGTGTTGGAGAGTTGACTCGTTCAGCGCTTCAAGTGCAGACGCTGATTGATGATACCAATACAGACGTTGCTGGAAATAAGCTGCGTTTGTTATCGGAAAACGCGGTTGATTATGATCCTGTCGTCGCAACTGATTTACAATACGGCTGGTATTTTGATCTACCGGCATCAGGTGAGCGTTCTGTCGTCTCCGCTTATGTACGCGGAGACCTGGTTTTTTACAATACCTGGATTCCTAACACAGCCGCTTGTTCATCTGGAGGAAGCGGATATTTAATGTCGGTTAGTCAAGAGACAGGGGGTGAACCTGCTGAACCTGCGTTTAATATAACAGCTGAGGCTGATGCTAAGGTTAATGTTAGTGATAAAGTGCCCCATGCCGGACAAGACCATGCGCCTGCAGGTAAAGAATTCACTCATGGTATGCCTAATTCCGGGTTTCTTGGTGATTACCGATTTACAGGTGGAACGCAGCTTGAGATAGGCATTACTGGAGCTGGTGGAGAGTGTCCTAACGGAGTGTGCAAAGATTTGCTAGCACCACTCGATAATATGAAAACGGGTCGTTTATCCTGGCAAGAATTAGGACGAGACTAGAAGGCTGTCCGAGAATAGAGAACCTACTGCGGAAAAGCGGATTTTGGCCCATTTTTCCGATTAAATTCGTTCAATACAGCAAGTATTCGCCTCATTTAATCGAAAAAAGACGCAAAACCGCTTTCTCTCGCTACGGTTTCTATTCTCGTATAAGCTTTTTAGAGTTCAAGTAAAGTTCAGTGTCCCAATGTTACACTGATCCAGGTTTCTATATTTCCCAGTCGAAGCATTGGAATAGAGGTGCCGAAGTAAATCAGTCCTGTCTCTTTGACACTGAGGGTCACTTAGTGTCACAATCAAACAGTTTCTTCACAGTTCAGAACGCCCACAACCTTATGGGCAGGAGTATAAAGCATTGAACGATATGCTGAAAAATATCATTTTGTGGGTTGTCATTTTTATTGCACTAGC
>JAZGEP010000073.1:0-7891 GCA_036478815.1 Methylococcales bacterium | reverse complement strand
AGAAGTGGTTAGCTGCTAGGCGCACGAGAGCAGGACTAGCAGGCTAATCCAAACGAGTGCAACAACGCAGATGACCATTTATCGGCTTTCTATACACGGCAATATCACATTGAAAGACTACTAGGAGACTGCCCGAGAATAGAAGCCGTAGCGAGGGAAAGCGGTTTTGAGTCCATTGTTTCGATTCAATGAGGCGAATACTTGCTGTATTGAACGATTTAATCGGAACAATGGTCCAAAATCCGCTTTTCCACAGTAGGCTTTCTATTCTCGGACAACCTCCTAGCGTAACCTTGTATGTATGCCTCAACAACAAGCTAATCTGGGAAATAATAATCACTTAGCAGTATTTTTACTTCCTAAAGGAGATACTTAAGATGAAAAGACGAAATGTATTAAAAATGGGTGCCACGGGAACGGGTGCGGGCTTATTGATGCCTCGTACAAGTAATGCAGATTTACTGTTTCCGGATGGTTTTAAACCAAGTATTACTGCCAAACCTAGCCCCCCGGTTATCCCTTTTAAGGATCCACTGTTTGAGATGCCAGTTGCTCAAACAATTGACCCCGCCTCTCTTGTTCCCGAGCCAGATCCACTCAGACATCAGCGCTATGACGAGTTCTTGCCTGAAAAGTTTTACATTGAACGCCTTCACGAATTCCCCTGGGTCTATCACTCTGAACCACCTTACGATCAAGGTTCCTGGTCCTGGGGATTCTCTGGTGGCGGATTCGAAGACATTGTGCCGGGACCTACCTATGATGCGTATTACGGCGAACCAGTTTTTGTACGCCGTCATAATGACTTGCCAGCGCTAGGGTCAGCCGAAGCAAATGTTCGCTTTGCGTTACCATCACTGACCATGCATCTGCATAACGCACACACTGCCTCTGAAAGTGACGGCATTCCACAAGACTTCTATAACCCTGGCGAATTCTGGGATCATCACTATGCAAACTTTCCAGCTGGGTTTGATGAACGCGAAATTATGGGTACTTTGTGGTATCACGATCATCGACTGGATTTTACCGGACCGAATGTTTATGCAGGTTTAACTGGAATGTATCGTTTGTTTGACGAAAAAGATTCAAATAATGAACGAGATCACAATCCTAATGCCTTCCGACTGCCTAGTGGTCAATACGATGTTCCACTAATTCTCCACGATGTTCAGTTTGATGAATTCGGACAAGTGGTTTGGGACTTTTTTAATCCAGAACCTACGGCCGATGGTGGACTGGATCCCTTGTATACAGTGAATGGGATGCTCGGTGACCGCTTTACGGTCAACCGCAGAATCCAACCACACTTCAAAGTGGAAGCCAGAAAATATCGTTTTCGTGTTCTGAATGGTGGACCATCTCGTTTTTATGAGTTGTTTCTCAGGGCCGACAATAACAAGGAGGTGGATTTCTTTGTGATCTCCAACGATGGCAATTTACTCCCCGAGCCTTTGCGAAGAAAAAGTATTCGATTGGGTGTGGCACAACGCCACGACATCATTGTTGACTTCACCAGATTTAGACCAGGACAACATGTGTATATGGTCAATCGCATGGAAATGCGAGATGACGGCGCTGGACCAACCGGGCGTCAGCTCGATGAAGGAGATCAGGTGATGCGTTTCGATATTGTCAGACGCGATCATCGTGACCCCAGTCGTATCCCAGACTTCATGCGTGAGTTGCCTGATATCAATTTGAATGAAGTCCGCCGCGAACGTTTGTTCGTTTTCGACTATGACAATGGATTATGGACGATTAACGGCAAACTGATGGATCCAAACCGGGTCGATGCTGCCATTGAGTCTGGCTCCGCAGAAATCTGGACCTGGCGTAATGCAGGCAATGCCTGGTCACACCCAATCCATACTCATTTTGAGGAATTTCAAATCCTTGAAGTCAACGGCAAACCTGTCCCCAAACACTCAGTCTTGAATTCCAGAAAAGATGTGATTCGCCTCGGACCCAATGACGAAATTAAATTCTATGGTCGATGGCGAGATTTCCTGGGCAAGCATGTGATGCATTGTCATAACGTGGTGCATGAAGACCATGCCATGATGATCCGCTGGGATATGGTCCCTCCTGGTGAGGGCGATTAAACACGCTTTTGATTGAGTAAATATATATATTTAAAGGTGACTACGATGAGTTTAAGACGAAAATTTCTTACCCGACTGGGCATGATAAGTTTAGCCATACCAACACTCGCATTAGCGAAACCAGAGAAGACATTCGCAAAATACAGAGATGATGGATCGCAAACCATTGTGCGCACACGAAATGGCAAAATATTGCCACCACCAACCCAGGCACGTGGAGGAAATTACTTTCCGAACCATGTGGTTTATAGCCATACCGGAGACACGTTACGACTGTTTGATGACTTGATTCGTAACAAAGTTGTGATGGTCAATTTTATGTCCATTGCAGCACATCAATCATTTCCGGTAACCGAGCATTTAGCGCGTATAGCCGACCGTCTTGGTGATCAATTAGGTCGCGATGTGTTCATCTGTTCAATCAGTACAGATCCACAACATGACACGCCAAAAAAATTGAAGGCGTTGGCAGAACAATATTCTGCAAACAGGCCGGGCTGGCATTTTTTGACAACATCAAAAAATAACGTGTCTGCGATCAGTAAACGCTTGCGCAAGCACGGGCATCATGGCAGTAACCATCCGATCCGCATGATTCACTATGGCAATGGCGGGGTCGGCATTTGGAGTGCTTTCGGTGCTGATTCCAATCCTGATTTTGTAGTTGAACGGCTGTCCTGGGTACAAAACGACAAACGTAAAGCAGGGCAATCGCCAGTAATGGCCGGACCTGGACGTTTGCAAGATAACGTCAAAAACAGCCATAACCGTGCGGTTTAGGCAATGGCTTAGTCTTAGTCATTGCAACTGGAGAACATATTATGAAACATAGAAACAATTTAATAACAGCACAGCTGCTGTCAATACTTGTGTCGTGTGGCGTTTCTACTGCAAATGCCACTCATCCAATCGGACATCCTGGGCCACAACCCTTTCCTTTACCATCACAACAGATTCTATCAGCCGATGGTAAAACAACAGTTGTGACTACGCCCGAAGGACAACATGCAGCACAGGATCCGTTTGCAAATCCACCAGGCAGCAATCATTTAGAAACTGTGTTTGAAAACATGCGTGATCATCTTGGTAACGAAATGCCGAATACGTTACCATCGACGCCGACCAATCCCTACAATCTACACGATGATCCGGTGGTGACGTCAATCAACAAAACTTCTCAAAAAGATGACTTGGAGAGAATCTTTAAAACCCTGAAATCACAAGTCAATGCCAGACGAAGACGACCGGCTGTAGACTTTAATCTGGTTCAGTTAGGACTCGATATACTGGAAGGGAATCCCATTCCCGATCGTGCATACAGTGGTTTTCCACTGCTACACTACAACGGCCCGTTAAAAGCCAAAAAAGTGGAACCTATTTTCGATGCTGATGGAGTTTTAATCGGTGGTAACGTCAATGTTCACCAGATCTGGTCGGGTGGTAATATCGAGTCGGACACAAGTTGTATTGATCCGAAAGAAGTTTGGGATGTGCCATGGACCGTTACTTATACGGTTGATACGCTGAATAACGGTCATGAAGATTTTGCACCCTTTGTAACCTATTTCCAGCATCCTGATCATCCTACGCCAAATGACTTGCCGATTCGACTACCCCATATCGGCATGGATCAAACTTTTTTCCCAATGGAAGATGGAACCAGGACAAAATTTGTGATGAATATGTCCAAAGGCATGTATTTTAATCTGACTTATCACTGGGGATGGCGACAACATCCACCACGTGTACAAGTACAGGAAAACTGTCTAAAGGTAATCGCTGGCAAATCAATTCCACAATGGGAAAACGATGTGTTTGGTGACAATCCTCTCGAAAGTGAAGAAACCAAGATTGCGGCAATCGAGAAGATTGGTGACTTGGCGCCTGCCAAACGTATGTGGCGAGCATTTCGAAAAATGCAATCTGCCAGTAACAGGAGTGGTATTAGAGTCCGTCAGTTCAAGAGAGCATTGGTAAAGGCAGAGCGAGCTTTTTATCAATGGCAAGATCGCACAGCTTTACCGGATGGAGTTGATATCGATCCCAATAGTACGGTGACTTTATTACAGGTTAATAACACCATGTATGGCAGAATGACGAATTTAGGCCCTGGAAAACAAACCCGTAACCCGGATTGGAGTTATCCTGATAATCAGGCAGAATTGCCAAACTGGACTATCCGTCCGTTCCAGTTAAAAGTGCACATCATCAATGGTGATTATTTTCAACATGGTTATACTGCGGCTGATTTTGGTGGTAGCCGTGGCTGGGAAAATACATTCCAGTCAACCATTGCGGTTGGTGGAGCTGGGCCGTTTTTTACATTCGGTCGAGCGCACTGGTGGATGCCTGCCGGAGCACCGATTGCAAGGAATGCAAACAATGAGATTGTGCCGGGATTTATTGCAATTCCACCAGCGACTCGCCCCAGAAATGGCAACATGCTTACTCGTAGAAACCAGCTCAGAAGAGGCGTCAAGCTAGGAGTGCATGATGTGCATATTAACTACAACCATGAACCATCGCGACGGCTAAAAACCTATCAGTTTGATCCAACGCACCATGATGTTTCAATCTGGTCAATGCACTAGGAGGCTGTCCGAGAATAGAAAGCCTACTGTGGAAAAGCGGATTTTGGCCCATTGTTCCGATTAAATTCGTTCAATACAGCAAGTATTCGCCTCATTTAATCGAAAAAATGGACTCAAAACCGCTTTCCCTCGCTACGGCTTCTATTCTCGGACGGCCTCCTAGCCTACATTTCTCACCAGATGGTGAGATGATCGCGTAGCTATATGGATTCACAATGAATTTTTATGAAGGAGTGAAACAACAGTGTGTATTGCTGATTGAATAAAATTGCTTGTGGATTCAACGAGGGCTCATCAGGCTGATGAAAAATACGGGCTAGCAGGTAAACACTGTACGATCAATAACTGAATAAAATTAATGGTCAGTTATCGACAAATCAATACACTGATCAAGACTTTAATCTTGGTCAGTGTCTGTGCAGTTTATCAACTAACCACTCTCTCAATCAGTTATAAAAAATGGACACAAAGACGATGAACAAAAAAATGAGACAGAACATGATTTGGTTACTGATAGCTCAACTGTTGTTTTTGTCAACGTTTCAGTCTATCAGCGTAGCCAAAACAGGAACAGTCAGCAGGCAGACTCAGCGCTTAAATACCAAGTCTGGGTACACTCAACATCAAGATAACAACATCCCGCAACCGAAACATTATTCTCACTCCACGCAAGATTATGTGATACCAGACGTTACTTTATTCAATCGACATGGCGAAGAAATCCGTGTAATGGATCTACTGAACAACGAGCAGCCCGTATTTTTACAGTTTGTTTTTACCACCTGTGCAACCATTTGTCCTGTATTGAGCGCAACCTTTTCATCCGCTCAAAAAGCACTCAAAGAGATTGCTCCACAATACCGGATGGTCTCCATATCGATTGATCCCGAACAAGATACACCGCGAATTCTCAATGACTATGCCAAGCGATTTAAGGTGGACTCTCAATGGCATTTGTTAACTGGGTCAAGAGATAAAATCGCCAAAATTCAACATGCATTTGATGCCTATTATCGTGGCAATAATAAAATGTATCATTTGCCATACACCTATCTACGAGCAAAAGGCACTCAAACATGGGTTCGACTCGATGGGCTATTGAGTACAAGAGATTTGATTGAGGAATATCGACAACTCGCACATACCTCTATAGCGTCTGGAACAATCCATGATTAATAGGAAGGAATGGAGATTAGATAACTTGTACATTCTGACTTGTCTTTTTGTTCGCCTGCTTCGTTGCGGCAACAGTTACATAGCCTGTTATACGCCTGCTGCCACGCCTCAAGGGCAAACAAAAATACTGCGTTACAATTGTACAAATCATTTCATGCACGTTCCTGAGTCAAGACAACCAAGAACCGTTCATGAAAGGGTCAACCACACGTTTTGCAGATTGAGGTTGTTCACAGTCTTGTTTGTCGCAATATTTCTGATCAGCTGTTCACATACAAATCCAGAACTCGGCAAACGACTCTACAGAAAAGGTTTGCTGGCATCAGGAGAACCAGTAACCGCGACAACCCAGGGCGATATTTCTTTTAGTGGTGCACAGTTCAGCTGTGTCAACTGCCACCGAAGAAGTGGCTATGGTTCCAGTGAAGGAGGTCACTACGTTTTACCAGTCACCGAGCCTAGTCTTTTTAACCCCAGAGATTTGGATCGCGCAAATCTTTTCAAAAAATTATTCAAGGAATACCAGCCTAAACGTTTCACTGCGCGCATGCATATGCCACAGATGCGTCCAGCTTATACTGATGAAAGCCTAGCACACACTATCGAAAAAGGGATTGATCCTGCAGGTACCCAGCTCGATCAGCTAATGCCAAAGTACCAGCTTCCTGATCAAGATATGGCTAATCTGATCGCCTATTTGAAAACACTTTCAAAAGAACATGACCCAGGTGTTGACCAAGAAATAATCTATTTTGCAACAGTAGTCAGCGACAATGTTGACCCTAAAAAGCGTGATGCAATGCTGACGACCATGCACAAATTTTTCGCATGGATGAACAAGGATACACAAGGCGATTTGAGAAATCCGAATTTCTCTCCGCACTATCGTACTGAATTTATCAAGGCATACCGACTTTGGGATCTCGTTGTCTGGGAACTAAAAGGTAATCCAGACAGTTGGACTCAACAACTTGCAGATTATCAAAGCGAACACCCTGTTTTCGCCATTGTCAGTGGGTTGGTAGAGGGGCCTTGGCAACCCGTACAACAGTTATGCGAAACAGAAGAAATTCCATGTCTGTTTCCTCATACTGAACTTCCTGAAATAGACCATGAGTCAGTGTACTCAGTTTACTTTAACCGCGGCCTTACACTTGAAGCAGATGTCATCGCACAGTATCTTAAAAAGCAAAAACCGGAGTCCCGGACTCAAATTGTACAAATACACGATGCTGGTTCACACGGAAGCGTCCCAGCAAAGAGATTCAAGCAAGCATATGAAGATGTTGAACATGTGCAGGTGGAAAATCACCAGTTCTCAGGGGCTAAAGCATTACTCGCTAAACTTGATACTATATTGAACAGAGATGTTCAACCCGATACATTGATTTTGTGGCCGGGCAAGCATTCTAAAGTGGCACTGAATTGGCTTGCAGAAAACCCTTTAATGGCTAAAACAGTATTTTTGCCTTCAAAAGCGCTTGAAGATATACCGCAGTCTTTGCCTACATTACTCGCAGAATATTTATTGTTCAGTTATCCTTTCGAAGTACCCGGCGCTTATCATCCCCGTGCTTTTCGTGTGCGCGCATGGATGAATTCTCGCGGCCTGAATCTGTCTGATCAGCGTCTGCAGTTTAATACCTACTACGCATTGACAATGGTGCAATACGGACTGGAAGCAATCGTCGATAACTTCTCTCGCGACTACTTGCTTGAGTATATTGAACATGAAGCGGAAAATGCTTTAAACCCAGGCACGTTCCCACGACTCAGTCTCGGACCCGGGCAGCGTTATGCTTCCAAGGGCGCCTATGTGGTCAAGCTAAATCCCAATTCTAACAACCAAATTGTCCCAACAAGCGGCTGGATTGTCCCGTAAATGACCGAGGTAAGGAACGAGCATGGAATAACTTGAACAATTGACGTAGGCCATTGTTGTCAAATTACTGTTCATATTCAAGGCGCGAAAACAGGCGCATAGTGAGCGATGTAACTGTTTTCGCAACACCGAAGATG
>JAZGEP010000072.1:0-14531 GCA_036478815.1 Methylococcales bacterium | reverse complement strand
AACCAATTCCATGTTTTTTATTGATAATTTTGTTGATTCGACAAAAAATAGGTACTCAGCATTTTCAGAATGGAATGGAGAGGTGGCAACAGATTTGAACCTTGAAGTCGGTTTTCGTTATACGTATGTCGATATGGATAGCAATCAGGTTGATGCTACCCCGTCACGTATGTTACCCCCCGCAGAAGCATTACGAGATCGGTTTAATAATGCCGATCGCAATCAAGATGATCACTTGTTTGATGCGGCTGCAATATTGCGTTATACAGCAACGGATAGCTTAGATGTTGAATTGGGCGTTGCGCGTAAAACCCGTGCGCCAAGCTATCAGGAGCGATACCTGTGGATTCCATTGGAAGCGACTGGAGGTTTGGCTGATGGTCGCATCTATGTCGGTGATATCGATCTAGATCATGAAAAATCCTATCAAGTGGAGATGGGACTCGACTGGCATGACCATGGCGCATATTTTGCTCCACGTGCGTTTTATCGTTATATTGTTGATTATATTCAGGGATTGCCGAGTACTGATCAACCAACCAATATGGTTGCAGGAGTCATTCAGCCTGGCGGTCCGGGGCCGTTACAATTCTCCAATATTGACGCACATTTATGGGGAGTGGATCTGGAAACAGGTTACGCGATTACAGACAATCTACGTGCTGATGCGATTCTGAGTTATGTGCGTGGTAAACGCGCGGATGGTAATGAAGACAATCTATATCGTATTGCACCACTCAATGGTCGGGTTAGTCTTACTTATCAACGTTCAGATTGGCTGGCTTCACTGACCTATGTAGGAGCGGTGAAACAAGACCAGACAGCTAATTTTAATGGTGAACGTGAAACCTCAGGTTACAGCATCCTCAACTTGTACACACAATATCGTCCATCTTTTCATCAATATGCTCAAGGTTTAACCATCGGAGTTGGAGTGGACAATATTATAGGCACCAAGTACACGGATCACCTGAATGGTCTTAATCGTGCTGGGAACCCTGATTTAGCCAGAGGTAGGCGTATACCTAACCCAGGCCGTAATGTGTATGTAACATTACGTTATGATTGGTAACCACTTGTTTAAAAAGCGCCAACTGGCGTACGATTCAGTACGCAGCAACATTACGGATAAATGTTGCTGCGATACAGAAAGACTAAAACCTAAATTCTGCATGTGCTTGTACACATAGAGCGCAATCTCTTGATCAGTAGAACGAATTAATATCATTCACCTGATGCACAAATACTTGCAGGTTTCCATGCACGCTCCTAAGGCTAATAACAAAACAAATCAATGATCGAATTATTTAATTAATGTAGATTCCTAACAACACCCCCCCTGATTCTACTGTTCATCAGTAGTCACCTGGAGTCGGGCTTTACCCCCCTTTCCGACTCATCTTTAGCCTGTGGTAAAACACAGGCTTTTTTTATTATCAATGATGATTTTTCAGGATCAGTATTATCTGACTATTCCTCAGTTATTATCAAGTCACAGAAACAGTAGCATAGCGAGCTATATTCGCCGTCAATGATCAAAATATCTGACGCAAAATGGATTTCTATTTTCAGACAGCCTCTCCTGGTTAATTTGATTTGGCATCAATATAGTATCCGCAAGATAAGTTTACCTGAAGTTATTTTGTGTGTTTTCTGATCTTAATCGACAAAAATAAACACGTTAATAATCTAGCCCGCTTTTCTCGCCAGCCTGATGATTCCTCGCTTACTCTTTGATTCTACGAGTAATTTTGTTAGTCAGCAATACACACTGTTATTCCACATCTTCATAAAAATCCTTGTGAATCCAAATAGCGACACCATCATCTCACCATCTGGTGAGAAATGTGGGCTAGCACTCATCATAATTCTGTCTAGACTTAAACTAATAGGTTGTTAGAAATCTCTAGTTTGAAATAATGATGGTGATCAGGATAATTTCACTTTTTTAGTCAATATAGAAATTTTGAGTAACAATTTAAATATTTTTGATGTGTTGGTTAGTTGAGCTACAGCCAGGAAGTTGTTATGAATTTTTTCGCTAGACAGGAACAAGCAAAAAAGAAAACCAGATATTTAATTATCTATTTGATCATTGCGGTTCTGTGTATTGTAATCGCAATAAACGCGATAATGTATGCTTATATGGTTATCATTCAGAATGAATCATATCGTTTAAGCCAGTGGATAGTGCAACCAAAATCATTGACGGTGACCATTGCTACGATCTTTACCATTACCACCATCAGCTTTATTCAGTGGCGCTTGTTGCGAGAAGGTGGTGATGCTTTAGCCATACGAATGGGTGCTACACCAGTATTGCTGGATACAAAGGATTCCAATGAGCGACAATTATTGAATGTCGTAGAGGAAATGTCGATTGCTTCGGGAATTGCAATGCCAAATCTATATGTCATGGAACGCGAGCGAGGTATTAATGCATTTGTCGCTGGGCTCAATCAAACTGATGCTGTTCTGGTTGTAACAAATGGAGCGATGCACGAATTGACCCGACAGGAATTACAAGGGGTCATCGGCCATGAATTCAGTCATATATTTAATTCAGATATGCGCATTAATCTGCAACTAATTAGTTTATTGGCGGGCATTTTATTTCTCAGTGAAGCTGGACGTTTCGTGTTAAGTTCAGCATATGAAGATGGTTATACATCCGACTCTCGAAACCAAGGCTCTGCTAATCCATTTATATTTCTACTGCCGATGGCGATTGTTTTATTTGCTGTAGGCTCGGTTGGGCTGTTTTTTGCTCGTTTGATCAAGTCATCAATATCACGTCAGCGTGAGTATTTGGCAGACGCGGCTGCTGTTCAATACACCAGAAATAATCAGGGGTTGGCTAGCGCATTATTTAAAATTAGCCAATTTAGTGAAGGTTCAACGCTACACACTCATCATGCTGAGGAAGCCAGCCACATGTGTTTTAGCGAGCCTGTTTCAATGTTTTCAGGTTTTCTGAATGGTTTGCTATCCACCCATCCGCCTGTAGAAAAACGTATCAAGGCCATCTGCCCAGGGTGGAAACCAGGTAGAGTGCCGCGAGTTGGCACTGCAGTTCGAAATCAGACACCTAATCAACACACAAATATACTACCTGATTCAATCATGGCGCTGGTCGAAAATAACCAAACCAAGCATTATTTAACACAGACCATAGGCCAAGCAACTGCGCAGCACTTGCAGGAAGCACACCTAATCATTGAGGATATTCCAGCAACGTTACGAATAACAGCCGAAACTACTGATGCCAAAGCCCATTCGATACAGTTAATCATTGCTTTATTGCTGACTGATGATGGCCAACAAACCAGTCAGGCGCTTGCAAGTATTAAACGTATCTATGGATCGGATTTCAGTCAATGCGTGCGAGAATTAGCAGTACAAATGCAGTTACAACCAAGAAAACAGCGTTTAGCGATATTTGATCTGGCTATCCCTGCACTGAAGCGAATCACTCGCCCTGAACGTAAAACATTATTTGAGGCATTACAACAGATTATCCAACTGGATCATACTGTCAGTCGTTTTGAATATACACTCTATTGGCTATTGAAAAAACACTTATATGGTCAAACCAAACAAGCCAAACCATCGATTAATAGCTTGAAGACAGTGCCTAATGAAGTGGCGATAGTGATTGCAATGATGATTGAGGTTTCAGGTCAAGATGAACCATCGCGGCGAAAAAGCTTCAGGTTTATAATGGCAAATATTGGATTATCGCAGATGTTGATGCCAGTAACAGCATTTGACGCAGATGTTATTCATAAAGCGATAATGATGCTTTCTCAGCTAAATCCTATTCCCAAACAAGCACTATTGTATGCGTTAGAAGACTGTGTAACTGAGGATAAGATCGTAGCGCCAGAAGAAGCTGAATTACTGCGTACTATCGCAGAGCTGATGGATTGTCCAATTCCACCACTGTTAACTCAAGCGGTGAGTTCGATATAAGATCGATTTGTTTTAAGACAGACAGATACAATCTGCCTTTGAATCTACGAATGCAAAATAAAAACCAAGGAGTGAGGATTTAATGTCAGATCTGCTTATCTGGATGATTTTATAACATCGATACGGGCCAGCTCATTCCTGTTCCAGCATCAATACAATTTCCTGTGCGGTGTTGTCTGCCAGCAATCGAAAGCCTCTCATTTCTAAGACGCCTTTGGTATTTAGCGAGATAATTAAATACAGCGCTTCAGGGTAATTCGCCAGTTTTAAGTCTGTTGGTGAAGGTTGTGCCTGGGTGTGGGGGTGTGAATGATAGATTGCAAACAATTGTTGCTTGTCTTCCTGCATTTGGCGCATAGCCTTAAGCTGTTCAGAAGGATCCATTTCATATTGGTGACTCGGATTGTCAGCAATATTAGTTATCGGGTAACAACTCATTGGTTTTTGCTGATGTGCTCCGATTAAACCACATACTTCCAGCTCAGGATACAGTTGTGCATGATGCAGGATTTGATTGACCAGTGGTCTAGGGATAGCGATTGGGTTAGTTTGCATGAGATTATCTGTGAAGAACTAGTAGTCTTTCAATGTTATGTTGCCTAATATTAAAGTGCTTTCTCATAAATAGTCAATATTTCATTGAGAGTGTTGAGAGTGCCTATGAAAAGAAAATTCATTGTTCGGTTGTCAGATGTTAATTGATGTGGAAATCGACTTGTTATTAGGCAATATCACATTGAAAGACTACTAGTAGTCTTTCAATGTGATATTGCCGTGTATAGAAAGCCGATAAATGGTCATCTGCGTTGTTGCACTCGTTTGGATTAGCCTGCTAGTCCTGCTCTCGTGCGCCTAGGAGGCTGTCCGAGAATAGAGAGTCTACTGCGGAAAAGCTGAATTTGGCCAGCTTTTTCCATTATTTTCGTTAAATAGCACAACTATTCGCCTCAAATAATGAAAAAACCTGACTCAAATCAGCTTTCCCTCGCTACGGCTTCTATTCTCGGGCAGCCTCCTAGTGGATGTGTTGTGCAACGGTGATGCGTGGATTACCTTGTAAATCACAATAGTTATTAATATTGGTGTAGTTGTTGTTACTGAGTATTCTCGCAACCGCATGACTTTGATTGTAGCCATGTTCCAACGCAAGAAAAGCGTTTGCAGCAAGATAGTTGTGAGCTTGTTGTGCGATGATTCGGATATCGCGCAAGCCATCAATGCCTGAAATTAATGCCAGTCGTGGTTCAAAACGAACATCACCTTGTTGTAAATGTAGATCGTTCTGCTCGATATATGGAGGATTGCTAATAATAAAGTCGTAGCGTTGATTGGCTATGCTACTGAACCAGTTGCTTTGTTGAAACTGAATATTACTGATTCCGGCGGCATCAGCGTTGATTTGTGCCATCTCTAGTGCTGGCTGAGAAATATCGGTTGCAATAATCTGTGCCCGAGGTCGTTCTGCTGCAATTGAAACTGCAATCGCTCCACTACCAGTACCGAGTTCGAGAATGAATTGTGGTTGTTCCGGAGCAATCATTTGCAAACAATGTTCAACTAATAGTTCAGTTTCTGGTCTGGGAATCAGTACATCTTTTGAAACCTGAAATATGTGCGTCCAGAATTCACGTTGGCCGGTCAAATAAGCGACTGGCAAACCGAGTTCTCGTTGTTTGATCGATTGCTTGAAATCACTGATTGCTGAATATTCACAAAGGTGTTCTGGCCAAGTGCGTAACCAGGTTCTGGATTTATTTAAACAAAATGCCATTAAGATTTCTGCATCCAGTCGAGCTGATTGGCTCGTTTCCAGAAGCTGCTCTGTTGCTGTCGATAACAGTTGCTCAACAGTGTTTGTCTGCTTGCATGCAGAATGTGTTTGGAGTTTGTCAGTCAACTTATCAACTATCTTCTTCGCCAAGCTGGGTGAGCAGGGCGGCTTGATGTTCTGCCACTAATGGGGAAATGACTTGGTGCAATGCGCCTTGCATGATCTCTTCCAGCTTGTAAAGAGTCAGATTGATACGATGATCGGTCATCCGGCCTTGTGGGAAATTATAGGTGCGAATACGTTCTGAGCGATCTCCGCTACCAACCTGGCTTTTGCGATCTTCTGCTATTTCAGCATCTTGTTTCTCTTGTTGTTCAGCTAGAATACGTGACTGTAATAGTGACATGGCACGTGCTTTGTTTTTATGTTGTGAACGTTCATCCTGGCATTCAACCACAATCCCTGTTGGTAAATGAGTCAAACGGATGGCTGAATCGGTTTTGTTGACATGCTGGCCGCCAGCACCTGATGCACGAAATGTATCAATACGCAGTTCTGCTGGATTAATCTCAATCGCATCAATTTCATCTGCTTCTGGAATAATCGCAACAGTGCAAGCCGAGGTGTGAATACGCCCCTGGGTTTCGGTTTCAGGTACACGTTGTACACGATGAGTGCCAGATTCAAATTTCATTTGTGAATACACATCCGGTCCAATAACGCGCAATACAATTTCCTTATAACCGCCATGCTCGCCTTGATTTTCGGAAATAATTTCCAGTTTCCATTTTTTATTCTCGCCGAAACGTTGATACATGCGCGCTAAATCGCCGGCAAAGATTGCTGCCTCTGCACCACCAGTTCCTGCGCGTATTTCCAAAAAAGTGTTACGAGTATCATTGGGATCTTTGGGCAGCAACAGAATTTGTAATTCGTTTTCCAGTTGCGTTTGATGATCTAGCGCTGCATCAAGTTCTTCTTTTGCCATTTCACGCATCTCAGGATCTGGATCATCTTGCATGGAGCGTGCCGACTGTATTTCTGTCAATGTGCCTTGATGGCGGCGAAAACAATCAACCATTGGTTTGAGTTGAGCATATTCTTGACCAAGTGCTCTGAAGCGATTCTGATCACTTTGTACTGTCGGTTCAGATAATAGCGCTTCAATTTCTTCGTAGCGTTGTGCAAGTTGTTCTAATTTCAGTTGGATGCTCGATTTCACGGTTTATTTGTTGGTTCTATTTTAAGTAATTGTTGGGCAGCCCTAATTAATTCAATGTGTTGATTCGCTGCTGCATCACGAATCTGTGTGGTTGGGGCGTGGATCAGCTTACTGGTTAAGGTGTTGGCGAGATAATTGAGTGCTTGTTCTGCAGAAGCGCCATTGCGTAACTGTCGATTGGCTTTTTTAAGCACGTCATCACGCATGGCTTCAGCCTGAATTCGATAATCAACAATCAGTCCTGTATGCTCTTCAGCTTTTAACCAGTCGAGAAAATAATCAACCTGGGACTCAATGATTTCTTCGGCTTGTTGCGCAGCTTCCTGGCGACTATTAATATTGTCGCTAACTACTTTTTGCAAATCATCAATTGTGTATAAAAATACATCGTTGAGCTGTTCCACTTCGGCTTCTATGTCGCGTGGCACTGCCAAATCCACTAAAAACATCGGTTTGTGTTTACGCTTACGAATAGCACTTTCGATACTACCTTTGCCGAGAATCGGTAATTGGCTGGCAGTCGATGAGACAACAATGTCGGCCTCAGCCAGATAATGATTCAAATCAGAAAGTTGTATAGCCTGAGCATCAAAATATTCAGCGATTCTCTGTGCTTTTTCAAAGGTGCGATTGGCAATGATGATTTTTTTAATACCGTGATTGTATAAATGCCGAGCAGTCAATTCAATGGTTTCTCCGGCGCCGATCAGCAAGACGGTTTGCGATTTAAGGTCTCCAAATATCTGCTGGGCAAGACGCACTGCGGTAAATGCGACTGAAACAGGACTACTACCAATCTCCGTGTCAGTACGCACTTTTTTAGCGGCAGTGAATGATGAGTGAAATAACCTTGTCAGGGTTTTTCCGAGTGTTCCAGCTTGTTTTGCAGTATGATATGCTGTTTTGAGTTGTCCAAGTATTTGAGGTTCGCCGAGTATCATTGAATCCAGTCCGCTGGCGACTCGATATAAATGCCGAACACTGTTTCGGGAATGATGCGAGTATAAATGCGGCTTTAGTAGTGCTGTAGGCAAACGATGATAATCTGCCAGCCAGTTGAGCAGTACTTGATGAGGATTATCGCTGTCGAATCCACAATAAAGTTCTGTGCGATTACAAGTCGATAAGATGAGGGCCTCGGATATTTGTGGAATGTCTGTCAACTCCAGCAGCGCAGGAATAACACTATCTGGCGTGAATGCCAGTTTTTCTCTAATCGAGATAGGAGCAGACCTGTGATTCAGTCCAAAAGCGAGTAATTCCATTGAATGCATTGTTGTATTCTATTACAGCGGTATAATTCTATGTATATTTAGAGTAGTTGAGTTAACAGCGTTTAATTTACAATTAACATGCTTCAATCAAACTGAATGCAGTTTGATTGACTCTAACCGATTGTAACGAAAGGTGGAATCATTTGTGAAGAGAAATTTTAGTCACCATATGAAAGTAATTTCTATTGGCCTGTTGATTGCGCTAATCGGCTTGACAGGTTGTGCTATCTCAGAAAAGCCCGATCTATCGGATGGTTCACTTCCTGCCTATTCCAACGCAGAGCACTCCATAGACAGTAACAGAAAAACACTGGAAAAACCTGATTCAACGAAAAAACATACGGCTGAAAAGAATAAAAATCAGGCGGATGCGGATGAGCCGGTTGAGACGATAACTCCAGAAGCGTTCTATTATCTATTGAGTGGAGAAATCGCCGGGCAACGGAATCATTTTAATTTGTCTGCAGACAGCTATTTGAAAGCTGCCAAATTGACGCAGTCACCTCAAGTTGCCGCTCGAGCAGCACAAGTTGCAATGTACGCAAAAGATTACGACAAAGCAATGGATGCAGTGAATGTGTGGACTGATGTCGAGCCTGAGAACATTACAGCCAGAAAACTGATTGCTGGCTTGCAACTCAAGCAAGGTGATACAGAACAGGCAATTGATAATTACGCTTATGTACTATCAGCGTCTGGGGTTGATTTCGAAAAGTCAGCCGTGCAGATTGCTCATAGTATCCAGGCCAATACCAACCAACCTTATCCAATCATTGAAGTGCTGATTGAACGCTTTCCGCGTACCGCTGAATTGCCATTTGCTTATGCGCTAATGGCTGCCAAGCGAAAAGACTTTAAAATCGCTGGAAGCCAGCTGGATCAATCACTTACGATTCGTCCAGATTGGGACACCGCTTTATTATTGAAAATCAAACTGGTCGCTCAGTCAGGTGATACCGCTGCTGCCATCCAAATGCTTGAAGAAGCAGCAATACAATTCCCGGACAATGCCGAAATTCATATGTTGTATGCAAAACTACTTGCTATGCAGCAAGAGTACCCAAAAGCGGCTGAGCATTTTCAACGCGTAACAGATCTTGATCCTGGTAATTCAGATGCAGGATTTGCACTTGCCATCATGCACAGTGCTGTTGGGGACTATGATTTGGCACGCGATGAACTGCTGGAACTGGCTAAAAACCCAGATAATAGACAGCGTGCATATTTACAGCTAGGACAGTTGGCTGCAGAGAATAATCTCAATGATGAAGCATTGGCTTGGTTAGATCGAGTTGATTCAGGTGCATTAGGCTATGATGCTCAGATTTTTGCAAGCGAGATTTTACTGAAACAAAAACAAGTTGATAAAGCGCTGGATCGTCTCAGAAAATTACGCAATCAATACCCGCAGCAAAGCGCTGGAATTGCACTTCGAGAGGCTAATATTTATAGTCAGAACAATCAGCCAGATAACGCTATAGAAGTGTTGGATAGTGCCATTACAACCAACCCGCAGGAAAAAGAATTATTGTATATGCGCTCATTGCTGGCAGATCAGGTTGGACGTTTTGACCTTGCTGAATCTGATCTACTGGCAGTGCTTGCCATTGAACCAGACAATGTGAATGCATTGAATGCTTTGGGTTATATTCTTTGCAACAGAACCGAGCGCCTGGATGATGCTGAACACTATCTTGAGCGTGCCATTCAGTTAAAACCTGATGATCCTGCAATTATGGATAGCATCGGTTGGTTGCGTTATCGACAGAACAATTATGATGATGCAGTAAAGTATTTGCAAGCGGCGTATCAACAAAAAAATGATGTAGAGATTGGTGCACATCTGGCTGAGGTGTATTGGATGCTTGATCGACAGAATGATGCTAAAAAAGTTTTACAGGAAGTTTGGTTGAAAGACTCAACGCATGATTCTTTGCTGCAAATGCAACAAAGGTTTCCAGCCGCTTTTGTAAATATTTCTCCCCAGTAGCCGACCGTTTTAATTGATCGCTTATTCTTTACATTGAAAGAAACCATTGAGCATTCATGTGTTGTCAGCAGGCATTGTTGGAACGCGTTGTTTCTTATCTTCATTCTAGCGTTACAAGCTTGTACTCATCAGCAGTTAACTCAAAAACAAGCTGAAACCAATCGGCAAACACAGCGATCAGATCCAACTTTAATAGAACAATGGTGTATGACTGGACGTTCAGCTGCAAAATATGCAGACTCTGGTTGGCAGGCTGGAGTACATTGGTGCCAGGCTGATAATCACAGTAAACTCGAATTATCAGGGCCAATGAGATTAGGTACGGTTTTGCTAAGTTACCATCTCGGAGAATTATGGATACGTGAAAGCGCTGATCACGTGTCAATAACCCATCAACCACAACGTTTGTTAGAAGCAAGATTAGGATTTTCAGTTCCTCTTAGCGCACTAAAATTCTGGTTAATGGGTCTAGCTGAACCTGGCGCTATTGATTATCAACAACGCGATAGTGAAGGACAATTGAGTTTGCTTCATCAGCATGACTGGGTGGTGAAATATGATAATTACACGATGGTTGATGGTTACCAGCTTCCAGGCAAAATAAAACTGACCAAGGATGCAGTGAGTTTAAAAATTGTGGTTGATAAATGGCAGTTGGGGGAGTGAATTTATCAGCCTGGGATCAGCAGTGGCCAGCTCCTGCGAAATTGAATTTGATGCTACGCATAGTTGGACGTCGTGCAGATGGTTATCACTTGTTACAAACAGTTTTTCAACTCATTGATTATTGTGATTATTTGCGGTTTTCTGTGCGTGATGACAACAGGATTGTATTGACGACCCCACTTCCAGGTGTTGAAGACGAAGACAATCTGGTGATTCGTGCAGCACGAATATTGTACAACAAAGCTACAAGCATGCAGATAAAAACACCTGGTGTCTCCATTTCAGTGATTAAGAACCTGCCAATGGGCGGCGGTCTTGGTGGTGGTAGCTCAGATGCAGCCACTACATTAGTTGGACTCAATCATTTATGGGGTTTGCAGTTATCGCTTACAGCAATTGCTTCACTGGGTTTGCAGTTAGGCGCTGATGTGCCGGTTTTCGTCGCTGGTAATAGTGCTTGGGCGGAGGGAGTCGGTGAGGTTCTACAGCCAATTCATTTGCCAGACTATTGGTATGTTGTAGTGGTGCCTGATTGTCATGTGAGTACGGCTGAAGTGTTTAATCATCCACAATTGACAAGAGATAGTGAATCTATCACAATAGAGGGCTTTAGTCCTGATGCGCCCTATAATGATTGTCTCTCAGTGGTCGCTGTATGTTACTCTCAAGTCAGGCAAGCATTGGACGATCTGGCGAAGTATCCCGTGAGCGGTTTAACTGGGACTGGTGGCTGTGTTTATGCTTCATTTCATCATAAGGCTGACGCACAAGCGGTGGCGCAAAACCTAGCGCAGCATTGGAGAGTATTTGTTGCTAAAGCAGTGAATCACTCACCCTTATTTCAAATGCTGGCAGCGAGTACACAAATATAAAGCAAGAGCTTGCCTTAAAAAACTGAACAAGCCTTAAATAGAACCATTCTTGGAGCTAAGGTGAAACCCCTTCGGTATAGAGTGTTCTGTTCAAGTTATTTTTTGCGAGTATATAAAGTTATTGGGACGTCGCCAAGTGGTTACGGCACGGGGTTTTGATCTCCGCATCCCAGGTTCGAATCCTGGCGTCCCAGCCAATCCTTAGATTATTATCACGTTCATCAATAAATAATGTTGTTCCATTGCTAATCGAGTATAGGCATGATGCCAATCAATCCTGATTCTATTGACAATCCCTCGGTTATGGTGTTTGCAGGCAACTCCAACCTGCCACTTGCCAATGAGATTGTGAATCATCTTCATATGCGTCTAGGCGTAGCGACTGTTGATCGTTTCAGTGATGGTGAAATACAGATTGAGATCGGCGAAAATGTACGTGGTCGCGACATTTTTCTGGTTCAGTCTACATGCGCACCTACTGACGAAAATTTAATGGAATTACTGGTGATGGCCGATGCCTTAAGGCGTTCATCGGCTGGAAAAATCACTGCTGTGATTCCGTATCTTGGTTATGCGCGTCAAGATCGTCGCCCGCGAGCGGCGCGTGTCCCAATTACAGCCAAGCTGGTTGCCAATATGATCTCAACGGCTGGAATAGACAGGGCGCTCATTGTTGATTTACATGCTGATCAGATTCAAGGGTTCTTTGATATTCCCGTCGATAACGTGTATGCCTCTCCCTTATTCCTCGGACATATCTGGAGGCAAAAATATCCTGATTTAATGGTGGTTTCCCCAGATGTCGGGGGCGTTGTTCGCGCAAGAGCGGTTGCGAAACGAATGGATGATGTCGATTTGGCGATTATTGACAAGCGCAGGCCAAAACCCAATGAAGCAAGGGTGATGAATATTATCGGCGATGTCAGCGGTCGATCCTGCGTGCTGATTGATGATTTGGTTGATACTGCAGGCACATTATGCCAGGCAGCAGCAGCCTTAAAAGAACGCGGCGCAAGCAGAGTTGTCGCCTGCAGTACGCATGCCGTATTATCAGGTCCTGCAATCAGCAATATAGTAGCCTCAGATCTGGATGAACTGGTTGTAACCAATACCATACCTCTCTCTGATGAAGCCATCGCATGCGGCAAAGTGAGACAACTCAGTGTTGGTGAAATGTTGGGTGAGGCAATCAGACGTATGGCGAACAATGAGTCTGTAAGCTCTTTATTTGTAGATTAAAGTGGGCATCTCGGCCCGCCCAGGTCAGTTGGCTCAGAACACACTGAACAGTTGCGATGAGAGAGTGGTTGGTTTTTTAGAAAAATGTAACGTAACTATTCAGATTGCCCTCTATTGTGCCCAATCGCTGTCTGGAAAGTGCTCTTTTACACATAAACTCCGCGTTTCACCTTGCTTTTGGATATGAGAGGGCAATCTGAGCAGTTATAGATTACGCTGAGTAGTTGCAGTGTAACTTGATATCCATGAAGATAGCGCTAACTAATTAATGAGATTGTTCTGGCGGTTTTGCGCGGATTTGTAGTAATTTGTTTATCAGATGGTTATAATTACCGGCTAACTTTTGTATGTTGGTTAATAGTTTTAGTTTAGGAGTATGATGGCATGGCTGTCAATTATGAGTTTAATGCAGAAAAACGAGAAAAAAAAGGTACGGCGGCTGCGCGTCGCATGAGACATCAAATGAAAGTGCCTGCGATCCTTTATGGCGGACATGCAGATGCTGCAATGTTGACGCTGGATCATCAGGAAGTCGAGAAAAAACTACTGGATGAGGGCTATTTCTCGCATGTGCTATCCATTAATGTAGCGGGAGAACAACCGCAACAGGCAATTATGAAGGCCATGCATCGCCATCCCAGCAAACCGCGCATATTGCATATGGATTTTATGCGTGTCAGTGCTGATGAAAAGTTAAAAGTTAATGTACCCTTGCATTTTTTAAATGAAGACGCATGTATCGGTGTTAAATCAGAGGGTGGATCGGTTTTACATAACATAACCGAACTTGAAGTGATTTGTTTGCCAGCGAATCTGCCTGAATTTATAGAAGTTGATGTGAGTATGCTTGAAATTGGTGATGCGCTGCATATGTCTCAATTGAATATTCCAGACGATGTAGATATCGCCGCCTTGACACATGGCGATGAGCATGACCATGATCAAATTGTGGTCTCGGTGCAAGCTCCCAGGGTTGAAGTTGAAATTGAAGATGAAGCAGTCGCAACTGATGGAGTTGATGCAGAGCAAACACCTGATGAAGATGCTGCTGACGACTAATTTGATGCTTCAATAAGCAATAGTAATTATAGCCACTCAGCGTATTTGTAACTGCACAGATTCTCCCTCTCGTCAAGAACATGACGAAAACGTAACCGGGGATTATAGGGGCTTTCAACGCAACTATTAGGCATAAATGAGAGTAATCTGAGTGGTTAGGTGGTTTGACGGAATAAAGCTACCAAGATTGAGCGGGTTTTTTGTTTCTGACCGAACTATCTCAAGAGGCGCATAGTCGTTCTACGTAACGATTGAGATTGCGTTGGTCAGGAGCAAAAAGACCAACAAGGTTGGTAACTTTGTTTCGTCAAACCACCTTACTAGTGGTTTTCTATTTACGAGGTGTTGATTGCCAACACGTTATTTACTGGTTGGTCTGGGCAATCCAGGGGTGGATTATGCCAAAACCAGGCATAATGCCGGGTTTTGGTTGGCAGATGCTTTTGCAGATAGTCATCATTGCACC
>JAZGEP010000071.1:0-7260 GCA_036478815.1 Methylococcales bacterium | reverse complement strand
CCCAGTCGGTGATGTCCCACTGCATCCCTAACTTCGGGTTAACTTTGCTAAGGTTGATGTCTGCACTGTCAAAAGAATCGTAGCTCAAGCCAAGAGTCCAGGTGACTGCTTGTGGAAACTTCACATTAGTATATAAATAGGCATTAGCGTGTTCGGTATCAAAACTTTTTGGAATTTCACACGAGGGCAACGGACATGGAAAAGTAAATTCCAACAGGGTCGTACTCTCTGAGTCTAGCTTGGAAACACCCCCGCCAAGCACAAAATTGAACCAGTCGTGACGAAAAATATACTGTGCCTCACCTTGGTAGCCTGTAGCGCCAAGTTTTGATCGAGTACTTGGACTAGGAAAGGTTAGTGATTGTCTAAATTTTTCGTCACGATCAGCGTAAATCAATGATGCGATAAAGTCAGATTTAGGTGATTGTGCATAGTGGGCACCAAACCGAACAGTATTGCTTTTTTCCTGACCCTGGTCGTTGGGCATAAAATCAGTCGGGTCGAAATTGGTAACCAAATCACCTTGAGTAGTCTTTCTATGTCGATACTCTGCTTGAACATTAAGCTTCGGAGTAATCGCATACTGCATGAATACATTGTAAATATCGGTTTCCAGATCATTGTTGTCTCGAAATCCATCTGATTCATAGTGAAACTGTCCCAGGCTATAGGAAAATTGATTCCAAAGTCCGGACTGTGTCACCTCATCTCCCCAGGTATTATTATTGCCATACACACCAGAAGCTTGCAAGGAAAGGCTATTTCTGGCAAACAATGGGTTGAACTCATTGTATGAGGAAGATTGCGGACCGAGCCTGTCGAGAATCAATAAATTACTTTCTGCAAGCTGTGGTTGCACTGGCGTAAGATTGATTGGTTGCAAAAGTTGCGATCTAAGCAATTCGCTAACTCTTGCAATTTCATGCCGAGGCAATGCCGCGTAATTATCAGCCAAAAGCCGATGAGAGGAATAATTTGCAGGATCAGCATTCACTGACTTCCAACCTTCGCGCAAGCCACGCTGTTGAAAACCAAGGTCGTTATAAATACGCCCCAAAGCTGCACTACGCGAAGCCAGATCCTGATCTAATAACAAGCTAGATCGAAACACAGCTCGATTGTCATTTAATTCAATTGCCCTCTGCATATCATGTAACGCTTCAACAGGCCGGTTAACCGTCTGTTTATAAATCGCATCGTAAAACCAGGGAGTTGGATCATTCGGATCAAGTTGCTTCGCAATTGCATACTCAGTCGATGCAATATTTCCACGTCGTTGCTCATAATAGGCTTTGCCCAAATAGCTACGAATCAAGGCATTATTCGGGTCGAGATTAGCGGCTAGTTCCATCTCTTTGGTGCCGGACTTGATGTGTCCTTGTCGAATTTTTGCAAGCCCGAGCCCCAATCTGGCTAGCGGATCTGACGGATCATGCTTGATAGCCGTGCGGAAGCTTTGTTCTGCATCGCTAAGGTCGAGTGATGCTAATCGTGCAAAACCAAGCACTGTATTGGTTTTAGCCAGTTGTGGATTGAGTGTTTGTGCTTTGCTGGCAGCCTCCATGGATGCATCAACATTACCTGTGGCAAGTTCCATTTCAGAAACACGTGCCCAAGCTAATCCGTTGTTTGGATCAGCTTGGGCAGCTTCTGTTGCGCTGGTCAGTGCTTTATCGATATCAAATAATGATTGGTAAACATAAGACAATGCAATTTTGGGCGCAGCTGCATGTGAATTGATTAGTTGTGCCTGCTCAGCCAACTGAACTGCTTGTTGTTGATCACTTTTAGCCAGCGCAATAATTGATCGTAGCGCCATGACGTTAGCATTTTTCTGTGGATTTTCCTGAACTCGATTAAGGTGTTGCTGTGCCTGTTTGACTTGCCCAACTGTCAATAACAGACTGGCATAGAAAATCTGATAGTCTGTGTCGCGCTCGGCTTCAGTCACATTATCGAGATGTTCAAAGGCTCCTGCCAAATCGTTATTCTGAAAACGATCAAGTGCAGGTTTCAGTGTTAAATAGGAGAGGTCTTGACTGGCAGCGGTGTAATTGATAACAGGTGGGTAATACAGAGTCCAATCCACAGCATCGTGCAATTCAATTCGCGATCCAATCTCCGGCGGTTGGTTCTTGACAGTCAATGCAGACTGACCTTCTTTAACATCAACCTGACCCTGTGAATTGCTAACCACGACAACTCCATCAAAAACAACGACCTGGGTAGCGTTTTGATTGACTGTAACCAGAAATTCAGTCCCATCATGCATGGCATTAACGAATGGGGTTTCAATACCAAATTCACGTGGGCGGCGACTACGAAAATATGCCCCACCGGAAAACAGGCTTAAGACTTTTGAGAAAAAACCTTTTTCTTTCTGTCGATCATCAGAAAAACGCACTGTACTGCGTTCCTTCAAGACAACAAAAGTTTCTTCCAGGATTTGTAATGTTGCGCGACTCCGTGAAGCTGTACGCACGCTGTCGCCAGCACAAAGATTTTCTTCCAGTGTTGCCAAAACCCATCCCTGAGTGGAATTTTTATGAATTTCAACAACACCTTGTATTGATGTAATTCTGGCAGCCCATTGATCGCATAGGTCATCAGCTGCCACTGAAGAGACGGTAAAAAAAAAGACTGTCACCAAGCCTATTAGTCGAACCATTATGTATTGTTGTTTAAATAATTGTAATTTTGTTGCAGTCTATTCTCCTTGGTCGAATATGGCAAGAATAACGTGAAATTCAGAACTCATCTGGCTAAAAATAGTCGAAGCGAAAAATTGATACTATTTCACGAGAAGCATCGGAAAAAAGCACCCATTCGAAAGGCTTTACAACCGTGTTATTGTTGAGCAGACCTTTCTCACATGGTGATAACCGCAGTCCAGTTTTCAGTAGCATTCTCATCAGCCAGATACAGTCCACAGCGTTGATAATAAAATGTCGATGGACCATCTGCTGGATATTGTTGCAAAAATTCCTCAAATAATTGTTGTGCTGTTTCTAATTCTCCATTGCTATAAGCAGCCAACGCATGATCAAACTGCTTGAACATTTCAATCTGGCTATTAGAAACCTGTTCTGCCATGCCAATCAGCTCGTAAATACTCAAAGCATTAGATTTGCCTTCCAGTAAAAAAGAACCAAGATGTCGGGTTATGCAGGTTTCGCGAGACGGCACTACATCAGCAGTAATCAATATGCTTGTACCGAGTAGTTTGTTAAGCCGTTCAATACGGTTGGAGGTATTCACACAATCACCCACTGGGCGATATTCAAAACGCGAAGCTGAGCCAATATTACCCAACCGAATTTGTCCAGCATGCATACCTAAACGGGTCGGTAGTGGATATGGCTGGGCTTGATTAAAAACCTTAACAGCTGCCTGGATTTCTAATGCCGCTCGACATGCTTTGTCTGCCAATGAATCATCAGTTTCCACTCCAGTCCATAGCGCCAACATGGCATCGCCAACCACATCTGATATAAACCCTTGATGGTGTTGCACTGGGCTGAACATAATCTCGTAATAGTCATTCATCAGCTTGGCTAGTTGCGATGGCTGAATCAGTTCGCCCAACCGGGTAAATTGCCCTGCATCTGTTGACAAGCAAACCGCATGCACCAATTGCTCTTCATCTCGAAAATCCTGCAAGCGGGACTGGGCCGCCAATTTATCAACCACTGCACCTGGTATATAGTGACTAAATGCTGTATGGATAGCTTTCTGTGTGTGTTGATTGCGTCGATAATGACACCCAATTCCACTCAATAATGATAACGGCATCATCAACAACAGCGGAATCACCAATGGAACCCAGATTAATTGTAAAAATAATTGCAAACAGATGATCAGGTACACGATTGCTAAACAGGCAAATGTCAGCAATGCTCGCGGTATTGATAAACAATGTGCAATCAAAGCAACCAACATTCCCCAAATAAAAACCACTAGCATCTGACCAATAATTGGCAATGGTTCTATTAATTCATTTGCAATCAGGTTTGCAGTTGCTGTCGCGGCTATTTCTGCAGCACTAATGCGCGCTTTTGGACTAGAAAATACAGTATCAAAGCCATAATTTTGTTCCAAAAACAAATTCTCTGAAATTCCGACAAACACCACGGAGTCCTTGAATACTGATCCACTTCTTTGTTTGAGTAAATTGATTAACGGCCAGCGCGATATCGTTGCTGATTGACCATAATGGTTTAAATTAACAATCGTTTGATCTGAATAAAGTTTGATCCAGGATCTGAGTATTTGACGTGTATTTTCATCCCATGATTGACTTGAATCAATCAAGCCATTGGCGCGTTTCCACAAATCAGGATGAGACCTGAAGAAATAACGCATATCGTCTATGAAAACATGAATATTGGCATTTTCATGTAATTCATGTGCATCCAATGGCAGACTAGCCGCTAGATTTGAATCAACACCTGAAATCAAATCCTGAAAAGCAGCATATGCTTTATCAATTGCCCATAGGTGAAAGACTACAACAGGCAACGTTGCCGATTCGCTGACTTCCTGTTTAAACGTCCAGAATCGTGTCACCTGTTCAGTATCTTTGGGCAATGGGAATACTGCTGATGCCAATGCAGAATCCTCCAATATAGAAATCGGTGGAACAACAACATTGACAAGAATTGTACCGCTCTTCTTACCTTGTGCATTACGCAAAATATCCAAGCGTTGTTTGATATAGCGTGGCAAAACCACATTACCCGAAAGTGCTACCACATCAGCAAGTGCCTGATCCTCAACATCAGAATGTGGTTGATCAAACGCCAGTGTAAATACAATGAGTTCAGCGCCTTGTGCATTTAATTTGCGGATAATATCGGCATAAAGTGAGCGCGGCCAAGTACTCGGCTTGTATGGCATCTTTAGCTCATCCAACGATGCCGCATCAATACTCAGTAGCGAAACATTCGGTGGTGGAGAAAGATGACCGCGCAACTGAAACAGGCTTTTTAAACCAAGAGCTTCCTCGAACTTCTGTCCGAACGGACTGATAATCAGGGCAATGCCTACCAATCCTGCCAATAAACCCCAGAGTAGCTGATTTGGTATTTTAGTCAATCTCTGCATTCACCAAAACCTTAGACGATCAGCTGCTAGGCGGCTGTCAGAGAATAAAAATCTTTGCCAGGGGAAATCGAATTGAATCTGATTGTTATCATCAGACTCAATACTTGGGTATTGGATGCATGATCATTACAGAGCCTGACCAGGCGTGTTTTTAGTCTTGGCTTGCTGCTTCAATGAATCAGCGACCTCAGGTGGCATATAGTTCTCATCATGTTTTGCCAGCACTTCATCGGCAACAAATATCATTTCTGAATTTAGCCGCCCAGTGGAAACAATCCCCTGCCCTTCACGAAACAGATCTGGCAGGATTCCAGTGTAATTAACGGTTACCACACTCTCATAATCAGTTAAATCAAAATGTACAGTCAAGCCTTCACCCGGACGTTTGACGCTACCATCAACAACCATGCCTCCCAGTCTAAATGCCTGATTTTTTGGGGCTTCGTTATTAGCCACCTGGGTGACTGAATAAAAATACATCAAATTTTCATTAAATGCTTTCAGCGCAAATGCAACTGCTCCCATGACCGCAATGACCATGGCTATAATCAAAAACATGCGTTGCTTACGAATCGTTTTCACTGGCGCTGCCCTCGTCTGGCATAATTTTTAACAATCGAACGGCGGATTGAATTTTTCTCCAGCAACGGTTGAATAATTTGCCAGACAAGCATCACAAATGTCAGCCCAAAAGAACTCCACACATAGAAGCCATAGCCTCCCATATTAAAAAATTCACTGATTGTCATGATAGATTTAACAACTCTTTGACCCATTTGCTGTTGCGCTCACGATGTAACAGCTCTGTACGCATCCGTAATAGTAATGCAATGAAATAATAAAGCTGAAAAGCCAGCGCCATAATCAGTAACGGAATCAACATGCTGGTATCCATCGATGGCTTTTCAAATTTAGTCACTGTTGGTCCTTGATGCAGGGTATTCCACCATTCTACTGAATAATGGATGATTGGAATATTCACCAAACCAACCAGCGCTAAAATTGCTACTGCTTTTGCTGCCATGCGTTTGTCTTCAATTGCGCCATACAATGCAATCACGCCGAAATACAGAAACAGCAGAATCAATTCCGACGTTAATCGCGCATCCCACACCCACCAAGTTCCCCACATCGGTTTACCCCACAATGAGCCGGTTGCCAATGCCAGAAAGGTAAACATTGCACCGATTGGTGCACTTGTAACACAAACAATCTCTGCCATTTTAACATGCCAGATAATACCAATCGCACCGGCAATGGCCATCGCTACATAGATAAACAAGGACATCCAGGCAGCTGGGACATGCACGTAGATTATTCTGAATGAATCGCCTTGTTGATAATCAGCTGGAGCCAACACCAAGCCACCATAAAGCCCCCAGATCATCAATCCTAGACAAATCATACTCAGCCAAGGCAATAATTTTCCTGAAAACCGATAAAAAAATGGTGGTGATCCCAATAAATGGATCCACCTCATTACAATATTCATATCATCACACTCATCAAACTTGGTACTCCGTCAATACAACATAATGGTGTTTTAGGCAACTGGCAATCAATAACCCACCCATATTGCGCAGAATTTTTGTTTGTCTTAAGTCTTGTTGCGTAGAGCGCATAGTTGGTTATGTAAACTAAGCAACAAGACTTAAGGTGGTTTGACGAAACAAAGTGACCAACCTTGCTTGTCTTTTTGCTCTTGACCAACGCAATCTCAATCGTTACGTAGAATGACTATACGCCTCTTGAGATAGTTTGGTCAGAAACAAAAATCCTGCGCAATCTTGGTCACTTTATTCAGTCAAACCACCTAAGACGGACAAAAAGGCAAGTAAGGTGGGTGGGTTATTGATTGCCAGTTGCCTTAACTCAAACTCATTCGTAAAGCTGCTGCAGCAGGTAACGGTGCTAATGCTAATGCCAATAATAATAAAGCTGCCAGCATCGATAACTGAGCCGTGACTACAAAACCAGACATCGCCATTTGCACTGCATTACTGGCAAAAATCAGCACCGGTATATATAAGGGAAACACTAATAATGCCAAAATGATACCACCTTGACGCAATCCCACAGTCAACGCAACTCCAATTGCACCTATCAAACTTAATACTGGCGTACCCAGTAACAAAGTCAGCACCAATATTCCAATCG
>JAZGEP010000070.1:0-13680 GCA_036478815.1 Methylococcales bacterium | reverse complement strand
CGCAGGATTGTTGTTTGTCTTCAAGGCGCCGCAACAGGCGTATAGTGAGCTATATAACTGTTGCGGCAACACCGAAGACGGACAACAAGACAAGTCAGTTGTCGAAGTTATTTCATGCACGTTCCTTAGTAAACTGTCACCGTAATACTATTCTAGCACTGTGAAGTGTTTTAATGAGGAGCCGTGTGCGTTAGTAGCGCAAGCGCGGTTCTGTGAGGGGCTTAGTAACAATTGATGATATATGAGAAACCAATTTACAATCACGTAGTAACCGTGTGCGGTGTAGCGCACCAAGAAAAGTATGGTAAATGGTGGAGAAATATCATTGAGAGGAACCGGTCTACTCGACGAATATATGAGTATATTCGAGACCGGGTCAGTGGCGAATGTAAACTTCCTTCACTGGCTCAGCTAATTCGTGAAAAAAGCGGAAGTACTACGCCTATGAACGAGGCTTTACCCTAAGATTTATAGCGGATACTATATTACTATGAATGAATATGAGGATATCTTTGCTGTTCGAGGCTCGCGATATGATAAAGCTATGAGGAGTCAGCCGAAGGCGCGAGAAGAAGAGTTTAAACAAATCATTAGTCGAGCTTACTTAAAGTCAGGTGAATACGTCGCAGATGTTCCCGCTGGTGGAGGATACTTACAGGCGTTTTTGCCGGCTGATTGCGAGTACTGGGGACATGAGCCATGCAAGACATTTACTGTTCATGGCGATATTCCTGATAAAGAAAATGAGCTACTACCACTGCCTTGGAAAAATCAAAGCGTTGATGTTGTTATGAGTCTTGCTGGTTTACACCACTTTGAGGACAAACGACCGTTCTTTTCTGAAACATATCGAGTTTTAAAATCATCCGGACGTTTTGTTATTTCTGATGTTTCGACAGACTCACCACAGGCCCGTTTCCTCGATGAATATGTTGGAAATAATAATAGCACTGGTCATAAAGGGATTTATTTAGACGATACTACACTGGAAGATCTCGAAGAGGAAAATTGGCGCATCCAAAAAAAAGAACAAGTAAATTTCTACTGGAATTTTCAAAGTGAAGATGAGATGGCAATTTTTTGCAATGCTCTCTTTGATATTGTCAAAGCGGATAAGAAAAAGACGATTGCTGCTATTAATGAATACCTATCTGCGGTTACATTTCCGGATGATAGTATTGGCATGCAATGGTCGCTTATGACCATAGTCTCACAAAAAAATCAGAAGGAGTGATAGGGTTTTTGTTATGCCAAGTAAACGTATTCTAATTATAACAAGCGGCTCATCTATAAGAAATTCGCTTCTTAAGTGGATGATTCAATACTGGCGTGAGTCCGGCCACAACGTAGAGCTAGTCTCAGACATTAATACATCATGGAATGCTGACATTGCATTACTCCACTTTGATGCAACGGATGTACCATTGACCTATATAAATTTTGTACGTAAATTTCCAATAGCAATCAATGGGCGTGCAAAAAACATCAGTAAAACGTTTTTTAGCAATCAAATTATTAAAAAAAATAGTGATTATTACGGTATGGTTATCGTAAAGACGGTGGCGAATGCTGGTGGTCTTCCTGAGCTTCATGCTGAAAATTATCCAAAAATAAGAAAAAAGTTCATTAAATTTATTGGCAGAATTACTTCATCAGGAAAGTTACAAAATAAATACATTGAATCCTTTTTATGGAGAAAGGTTCGTGTCTTAGATGCAAGTAATTATCCAATGTATCTTTCACCTCAACACGTGCCTAATGGGGTATGGCACAATCGCCGAATGGTTGTTGAAAAATATTTACCAGAACAAACCGATGATGGTCGATATAGGTTAAGGCATTGGTATTTTTTTGGAGACATGGAGTTCAGTCGCACATTAATATCAAGTGAACCCATAGTTAAATGGATAAGGATGAATGATGGAGAAAAACACCAGTCAAGAAAGGAATGGGTGGGTAAGAAGTCAAGTAAGGATTGTCAGATTCCAAAAGCGGTGCGTGAAGTAAGGAAAAAACTAGGCTTAGACTATGGAAGGATTGACTGGGCTTTGCATCACGGTAAACCAGTTGTCTACGATGTTAATAAAACACCGTTTGGTTTCGGCGAAATTAGTGTCACTGCTGAATATGCGCTTAAGAATGAGGTGATTAGAGAGTTTTCGCAAGGCATTAACTATTTTATTTAGAAACGGGCTATCCACTTAACGTGAGTGACCACTATATATTGTGGTCATGGCTTTCAACTATTCGCTGATATGTGGTTGGCTGCATAGCTACGGCATGCTGCATCAAACGATAAAATAGCAACTCTCGTGATAATGAGGATCGACGGTTAAACCGAAAAGCATATTCATCAAGATAGTCATCGAGATATTTCTCACTAACTGCCCCTTGATGAGTTCCCAGAATCACTCTCTTCAACAATAATGCAACTCGATGTACTCCTGGCATCAGTACATGAGCAGCGTCGCCACTGTCAGAAAGATTAGTTATTGTGTGTTTGTAGCCCCGCTTTTCAGGATCACTATACCCTTTCCAGGAATGAGGTCGATAAGATAATGCTAGACTTTAGAGAAAGAAAAGAGTAATTGAGACATAATGGAGCTAATTTGGATCTATAAACATAGTGTGAATATCCATATGAAAGCGTTTCAACCACCAAAAAAACGTCGTTTATACTAACGTAGGTATTATGCTTTCCATGATCAATGTATGTATCAATAAAATCTATTACTCAGCGGCTTTCTGCATTTTCACTCATTTTATCCAAGTCATATTTACGCATTTTCTCAACCAACGTGGTTCGGTTTAACTGTAATTTTCTGGCTGCCTGGGCGACAACACCATTGCACTCTTTCAGGGCTTGCTGAATCAAGCCTTTTTCCAGAAGTAACAGTTGTTCTTTCAAGTTAATGCCTTCTTCAGGTAATCGCTTGAGATGACTTGCTGCATTTGAATCCTCAACGAGATTGCCTGTTGATATTGAAACGGGTTCTTGATCGATAGTCTGATTGTGTTTTAGAAACTTGACTGGCAAATCATCAATATCAACCAACCCATTGGGTTGTAGAATAGCCATTCTTTCGACAATGTTTGCCAACTCGCGAACGTTTCCTGGCCACGGATACTGTTGTAGTTGTTCTATTGATGCTTTGGTAAAGCGTATTTTAATGTTTTTTTCACGTTCCAGACGCGCGATAAGATCGGCGACTAGCATTGGCATATCTTCGCTACGCTCTCGTAAGGCTGGGACATCAATGGGAAACACGTTTAAGCGATAGTAGAGATCTTCACGAAAGCGTTTTTCCTGAATGGCTTGTTCCAGATTATGATGGGTCGCTGCGATAAGACGCACATCACTCTCCATGGTGCGAGTGCCTCCAACTCGCTCAAAGGTTCGCTCTTGAATCACTCTTAATATTTTGACTTGCATTGCCAAAGGCATATCACCGATTTCATCAAGAAAAAGGGTTCCGCCTTCAGCAAGCTCAAAACGGCCTTGACGCGCAGCAAATGCACCAGTAAACGCTCCTTTTTCGTGTCCAAATAATTCACTTTCCAGTAATTCTGCTGGAATCGCACCGCAATTGACCGGCACAAATGGTTGATAACGACGTGATGACTGATAATGCAAATTTCTTGCAACTACTTCTTTGCCTGTTCCTGATTCTCCTAATATCAACACGGTAACATCACGATCTGCAACTTGCTGAATGAGTTGGCGAGTGTACTTAATAGCAGAACTCTCTCCTGACAAACTGCGGAATAATTCAACTGAACGCCGTTTTGGTTTGAACTGTGTTTGATCAAGCCCTAAGGATTGTAGAGTATTCGCTAGCTCTATTTGTGAAAGTGGCCAGGATATAACAGCGCTGGTCATGTCTGATATTGTTGTGTCATCTAATCGATGCTCTGCGGATTGATCGACAATCAGTACAATCGGCTGCTGCATACCTTGCTTTCGCAACTTGGAGATGGCTGTTTCGGCTTTGCTGACATGTTCAACAAATATCGCGCAAAAATTTTGCAAGGTATCCTGATTTGCCAGGTTATCAAAAATGCACGGCGTAACCGCATAGCCGAGAAATTCAAGAATAATCTGAATCTGATTGCTGTTCTGAACTGAAGAAGTAACAAGAAGTATCGAGGATGGCATCTGGGAACCTTAAACCACAAGTACTCAGCTTACTCTTTGTTTTACCCAATCGCAGTGTTGAAAGTGCTCATTTGACCTGTAAACTCCGCGCTTTCGCCTTGCTCTTGGACAAAATAGAGGGCAATCTGTGTAGTTACAGATTACGCTGAATAATTATCTTAAATCTATAGATTGAAAAACCAATGAAGCAAAATAGTATTTAGTATAAATAAAGTTTATGTTTAACAGAATGTTACAAAAATAATATTGTCAGATTCAAATCTTGAAGTTAGTAGAACACTGAAACAGGTGATATGTCAATTTATTGGCGGGCTATGATGGCGAGTTGCCTGGCCGGCTGTTCGAAAACAGAAGCCTTTGTGAGGAAAAACCAATCCAATTCAGTATTTTAGCAATCGGCTTTTTATTCTCGAATAGCTTCCCAGCATCGCTAATGTTACTAAAACCTGTCTGTAACTGCATTTATATCAATGCAGTCTCATGATATGCTAGCGGTTCAAAATAAGAGGGGGTTTAAAGATGAAAAATATCATCTATCGAAAACAAATGGTCACAGCGTTTTTTGCAACTATTCTGTTTTCTGATTGCAGCTGGTCAGCTGATCATCTTAGCTCAGGTGATAGCGCGTGGATACTAACCTCCACAGCACTCGTGTTATTGATGACCTTGCCTGGTCTGGCTTTATTTTATGGCGGCTTAGTTCGCAGCAAAAATGTTCTTTCGGTGCTAATGCAATGCTTTTCAATTGCTGCATTTGCTTCCGTATTGTGGTTTGTTGTGGGCTATTCTTTAGCCTTCAGTGAACAGGGTTCTGGATTTATTGGTGGTTTTGATCGACTGTTTTTGGCAGGCATGACTAAATCATCACTCAGTGGAACAATTCCTGAGTCTGTATTTGTAATGTTCCAAATGACATTTGCGATTATTACGCCTGCTTTAATTGTCGGTGGATTTGCTGAGCGCATGAAGTTTTCGGCAATGCTTTTATTTAGTCTACTCTGGTTGTTGGTGGTTTATGTTCCGACCACTCATTGGGTTTGGGGTGGTGGTTGGCTTAGTCAAATGGGTTTTTATGACTATGCAGGTGGTACTGTGGTTCACATTAATGCTGGAGTCGCAGCGTTGGTTGCTGCGGTGATGCTCGGAAAACGCAAGGGTTTTGGTACAACCGGATTAATGCCACACAATCTGACAATGACTGTCTCTGGCGCAGCAATGCTCTGGGTTGGTTGGTTCGGGTTTAATGCTGGCTCAGCTTTGGCAGCAAACGGTGATGCAGGAATGGCAATGCTGGTTACTCATCTTGGCGCTGCTGGCGGTGTGGTCAGCTGGATGTTGATGGAATGGATCCGTCACGGGAAACCTAGCGTATTAGGTGCAGTAACCGGGATGGTTGCTGGTTTAGGCACGATTACACCAGCGTCTGGTTATATTGGTCCGGCAGCGGGACTGGCTATCGGCCTGACCGCCGGAGTTGTTTGTTATTTCGCGACAGCTTTTCTCAAACAAAAACTCAAAATTGATGATTCTCTTGATGTGATGCCGGTGCATGGTGTTGGCGGCATGCTGGGAACACTTAGCGCTGGTATTTTCGCTAGCGAATCACTCGGTGGTTTTGGTTTCGGCGAAGGAAATACGACAATGAGTGACCAGGTCGTTGTGCAATTAACCGGTATTGGTGCAACCGTCGCTTGGTGTGCAATTTGCACCTTTATCATTCTTAAAGTTGTTGGCTTGCTAACTGGTGGCTTGCGCGTAACCAACGAACAGGAAGTCCAGGGTCTGGATATTGTTAGCCATGATGAGAGTGGCTATAACATGTAAGTACCTGCGCAAAATTGTTAAATTAATTATGCTCAGGTACTAAGGAACCGCAAAAAATAAATCCCAAAGTTGATGTAATCTTTAGTTTCGGGGTTTTTTTAATGTAGGCTCGGTGTAACTTCAGCGCAATCTGAAACTGCTCAGATTGCCCTCTATTTTGTTCAAGAGCAAGGCGAAAGCGCGGAGTTTATAAGTATAAATGAGCACTTTCCAGACAGCGATTGAGCAAAATAGAGGGTAAGCTGAGTAGTTACGATTCGGTAAGTGTAAGGAAGTACCTTATCTCCCCCTGAACCCGTAAAAATCAACTGATTTTATGTTTTTCTTGGGAGTACTTTTTAGTTTTCAGGAACTTTTCCCATTGCGTAGTGTTGTCGAGATCGTTTTAATCTATAGGCGTGAAGTGAGTTAAACCAGTGGCTAATGATATTGAGTCAATTCAAAAAAATATTATATGTTTCTGTTTGCTATAGCATTTTAATTCAAAAATAATTATTAATTTGACCCACTGTCGTATAGTCGCTAAACGTTGACATGGATACGAATAAAAACTAAACAGTAATCAATCGATTACAACAGGAGAATAACATGGATATAACCGAACTCGGGGGGCAACTGTCACAAATTGCCTATGCACTGGACACTTTCTATCTGCTAATGATGGGAGCGTTGGTGATGTGGATGGCCGCAGGCTTTTCAATGCTGGAAGCCGGACTGGTGAGAAGTAAAAATACAGCGGAGATATTGACCAAAAACATCTCATTGTATGCAGTTGCAAGTATTATGTATCTGTTGATGGGCTATAACATTATGTATCCTGGTGATGCAGCTGTTAATAGTTGGTGGCCGGGAATCAGTTTTCTGCTTGGCGATGACAATACTGCAGCCTCAATTGTCGCTGGTGGCGAAGATGCAGCGACCTATTCGAATCTGGCTGACTTTTTCTTTCAGGTGGTTTTTGTTGCGACCGCAATGTCGATTGTCTCTGGTGCTGTAGCAGAGCGCATGAAGCTTTGGGCTTTTCTGCTATTTGCAGTGGTGATGACGGGTGTTATCTACCCAATTCAAGGTTACTGGAAATGGGGTGGCGGTTTTCTGGATCAACTTGGATTTCTGGATTTTGCTGGTTCCGGAGTGGTTCATCTATGTGGAGCAACCGCAGCATTGGCAGGCGTTTTTCTGCTAGGTGCAAGACTTGGTAAATATGGAAAAAATGGCGAAATCAACCCAATTCCAGGCGCGAACATGCCATTGGCAACTTTAGGTACTTTTATCCTTTGGTTAGGCTGGTTTGGTTTTAACGGTGGATCCGAACTGATTATCTCAAATGTTGAAGAAGCCAATGCAGTCGCAATGATTATCGTCAACACCAATATGGCAGCTGCTGCAGGTGTTGTTGCAGCGTTGATTACAGCAAAAATCATGTTCGGCAAGGCCGATCTGACAATGGCATTAAATGGAGCGTTGGCTGGACTGGTAGCAATTACCGCAGAGCCATTAACTCCAGCACCACATATTGCCATGTTAATTGGTGCTTTTGGTGGTATTCTGGTTGTGCTTGCAATCGTAACGCTGGACAAGCTTCGTATTGATGATCCGGTGGGTGCAATTTCTGTACATGGCGTTGTGGGCATATGGGGATTGCTAGCGGTTCCTCTGACCAATGATGAGGGATCATTTGTTAATCAATTGATCGGCATTGCTACCATCTTTGCATTTGTGTTTGTTTGCAGCTTTATTACTTGGTACATCATTAAGCTGGTAATCGGAATACGGGTTTCCCAGGAAGAAGAATATCAAGGTGTTGATTATTCTGAATGTGGTATGGAGGCTTATCCAGAATTTGGTAACAAATAAGTGATGCCCAATTAATCAAACTGAGTGGTTTAGGGAGTGCTGAATTAATAGCATTTGTCTAAATCACTCAGTGATAAGTACTTGGGCGTAATTAATTTAACAATATTGCGCAGGATTTTTTTTCATCTTCAAGACGCAACAATAAGCCCATAGTGAGCAATGTAACTGTTGTCACAACGCCGAAGATGAGAAAAAAGACCAGTAAAATGTTAAATTAATGATGATCAGGTACTTAATGATTCCAGATACAAAATAAGTTGAATACAGACAAGAGGAATTATCGTGAAACTGATAACAGCAATTATAAAACCATTTAAATTAGACGATGTGCGTGAAGCGTTGTCGGAAATAGGCATGTTAGGTATGACTGCAACCGAAGTCAAAGGTTTTGGTCGTCAGAAAGGCCATACAGAACTGTATCGTGGCGCTGAATATGTTGTGGATTTTTTACCCAAAGTAAAATTGGAAATAGCGGCTTCCGATGACCAGGTTGATCGCGTGATTGAGGCAATCATTCAAGCTGCCAATACTGGAAAAATCGGTGATGGAAAGATTTTTGTTACGCCACTTGAGCAAGTCATTCGAATTCGAACGGGTGAAATAGGTGATGAGGCGCTTTAACAGTTTGACGGAACAAAATTTGTAATCTGCTCCATCATACTACCTGGTTAGCGACAACCTACAACTCTACCAATACGAAGAAAAAGGCAAATTGGATGTTCTTCCGGGTTGCCTTTTTTATTTATCCCAGAGTCAATAGAGCGTAGTTATAAGTACTCGATCATAAATATTTTAACAATATTACGTAGAATTTTGGTTTCACAGGAGTACTAACGACAGGGCTATGTAACTATTTTAATTTTATTAGTGCTTTTGTGGAAACCAAAAAGTAAATCAAAATCCGGCGAGGTATTAAATCCCCGCTTCTAATCAGGAAAGTAATGCCATTGTTGACACATCCTGATTCTCCTCAACATTTGCCAACATTCTGGTTGGATCGTCACCTTTCTGCCACGCAGTAATTCCAAATTGGATACTACAGCCATCAGAAGCAATGGCTCTGTCATTAAGCAGCTTTGCTGCGAGTTCTCTGGCTTCTTCCAAACAGGTTTCCGGCAAAATGATTAAAATGCTGTTTTCATCCAATGTTCCCAGACAATCTGCCCAACGTAAGCGATCTTTTAATTGCTCAGCAACCGCTTTCATGCGGATTACGGTGTTCGCAGGTTCACAACCTGAAATCGAGAGTCGGAGTAGCGCAAGTGGATTTCCATAACGTCGACTACGGGTGACCTGACTCGCCAGGTTTTCAAGAATAATGCGTTTGTTATACAAACCGGTGGTACTGTCTTTGGGCTTTAGTTGTTTGACTTGCTCTTCATACTGGCACTGTTGCGTGACATCCTTAAATACATAGGCTTCTTTATTATCAAGCAAGGAGAATGATTCAGGTGAAAGCTGGTGTTGATGTCCTGACATCTCAACGGACAAAATTGTTCCGTCATTATTAAACAGCTTTGACAAATGCTCATCTTCGCATTGCTCTAGGGAGATTCCCAGCAATTGTGTATCGTCATAGCCAGTAATTTCGCGGAACTTCTGGTTTGTCCAGATAATTCTTTGATCTTCCACAATGACCACTGCCAGAGAAAGCTGGTTTAAAGTTGCCACTGCAATTGATGGATCTAGCGAGTCAGCCATGACTATTCACCTATGATGATATTTAGTAACTGCTCAGTACCTTCTCATGTACAAGAGTAAAGCGAAAGCGGGAAGTTTACAGGTGTAAATGAGCACTTTCCAGACAGCGATTGGACACAATAGAGGGTAAGCTGAGTCGTTACGATGTTTGCAAGTTCTTTCTTGCATTATACACGGCTAAGCGAACCTGTTCTGGAGAGGTTCCTCCAAGATGGTTTCTAGAGGCAACAGAGCCCTCAACTGTCAGGATAGTAAATACATCTTCATCAATCACTGCGGATAATTGTTGTAATTCATTCAGTGATAAATTTGGCAGATCTCTGCTGGAATCAATCGCGATGCGTACGGCTTGCCCGACCACCTCATGTGCGTCACGAAACGCAACACCTTTGCGCACCAGATAATCAGCCAGATCGGTGGCTGTGGAAAAACCTTGTTGAGCGGCTTGATACATGCGGTCCCGGTTTGTTTGCAAATTGGGCATCATGTGACCAAAAGCGTGTAATGAGTTAATGACAGTATCAACCGTATCAAACAGTGGTTCCTTGTCTTCCTGGTTATCTTTGTTATAGGCCAATGGTTGACTTTTCATTAAGGTTAACAATGCCATTAAATGCCCATACACGCGACCGGTTTTGCCACGCACTAATTCTGGGACATCAGGATTTTTTTTCTGGGGCATAATCGAAGAACCCGTACAGAATGCATCTGGTAATTCAATAAAACCGAATTGGGTGCTGGACCATAACACCAGCTCCTCGGAAAAACGTGACAAATGGGTCATAATCAGGCTTGCAGCTGCAGTAAATTCAATTGCAAAATCCCGATCACTCACCGCATCCAGTGAATTATTGGCTGGACTGTCAAAACCCAGCAGACTAGCTGTAAACGCTCTATCTATCGGGTAGCTGGTACCTGCCAGTGCGGCTGCACCCAAGGGCATTTGGTTCATGCGTTTTCGGCAATCAAGCAATCGCTGCTTATCGCGTTCCAGCATTTCATACCAGGCCATCATGTGATGACCAAAGGTGATGGGTTGAGCAACCTGTAAATGAGTAAAACCAGGCATAATGGTGTCGGCTTCACGCTCCGCCAAATCTACTAATGCGTTTTCAAGCAAACTAATCTTATCAACAATGTAGTCAAGCTGCTCACGCATAAACAAACGCATATCGGTGGCAACCTGGTCATTACGTGAGCGCCCTGTATGCAAACGCTTACCTGCGTCGCCGATGCGTTCGACCAAACGCGCTTCAATGTTCATATGCACATCTTCCAAGGCAACAGACCAATTGAAATCACCACGCTGTATGTCCAGCAAGATTTCATTGAGCCCGTTGACAATGGCATCCATATCTCGTTGCGATAATATGCCGATTTTATGCAACATGCGCGCATGCGCAATTGAGCCTTTAATATCGTGTTCTGCAAAGCGCTGATCAAAGCTGACAGAAGCAGTAAATGTTTCTACAAATTTATCTGTGGCCTCAGTAAACCGACCGCCCCAAGGTTTATCAGCTGTTGCAAGCGTCATAATGTCAATGTTTTGAATTAAGAAAAGGTTGTGAAACGCAACATTATACTCTGTATGCTCCGTTCTGAGTGGCCTGTGCTGTAGCTATTTTTAGTACTGAGGTTGAGAAGACATTGTTGTGAAATACTCAGCGAAAATAGAAAAACAAATGTAACTGCTCAAATACTCTAAAAACCTTGCGGCAGTTAGTATCTATTCGGAGTAGAACTGCTAAACTTTTTGATATGGACCATCAAACAACATCAATTTCTCTGCCAATTAGTTATAAGTTGATGCCGGATTTCTGTTCTGCGCGAGCCGTTTTAATTGCGTTGTTGCTGGCAGAATTACTGGCATTAATTTTAGCACTTGCTAATTATGTCAGTTATCAGAATTTCTGGATGACAGTTGGTGTGAATTGTTTTTTTATTATCTGGGTTATTCTTCCAAGCCAAGCACTATTATGTTTAATCCATAACTGGCTTAATAAGTTATCAACCTTGTTTGCTGTAAGTTTGGCATTTTTTATTATTCAACTGATCACTTGTGCTGTTACCTGGGTGAGTTATTCGGAGTTGTCTTATTTTATTTTCATTCACGAAGGTTACGCTACTCCTTCTGTTTACTTGCGCAATCTCTGTATAAGCTCGATTGTCTCGTTAATTCTGCTCTATCATTTATATGTACAATCGCTTTGGAAACAGCAGGTTCAAGCTGAACTCAATGCACGTTTGCAAGCACTACAATCACGAATTCAGCCACATTTTCTGTTCAATTCACTCAATACCATAGCCAGCACTGTTCATGATGATCCGGGTTTGGCTGAAAACTTGTTGGTACATCTGTCAGAGCTGATGCGTGCCGGACTCAATACACAAAAAACATTAGTCACCTTGGCTGATGAATTGAGATTGGTACACAGTTACTTGAACATTGAATCTCAACGTGTCGGTGAGCGATTGAAGGTTGAATGGAATGTCGATAAATCAGTGTGCGACGCGCATATTCCTCCACTCAGTTTACAACCGTTGGTTGAAAACGCAGTGTATCACGGCATAGAACCCAGATCAGATGGCGGCACAGTGGAAATCACAGCAACCAAACGTGAACGATTAATCATCTTAATGGTGCGTAATTCAGTGGCTCAGGACAAGCAACAAGAGAGCTTAAACGAAGGTCATGGTATTGCACTGGAGAATGTAATGGCTAGAGTAAAAGGCTGGTTTGGTGATGAAGGCAAGGTGGTTTTCAGTACCGTTGATGGTTGGTTTCAAGCCCGTATTATTATCCCTTATGTGACTTCCGAATGAGGGAAACTACTCAAGTCTACCCTTTATTTTATCCAATCGCTGTTTGGAAAGTGCTCATTTACACCTGTAAACTCCGCGCTATCACCTGACTCTTGGACAAAATAAAGGGCAATCTGAGCAGTTACAAACTAAACCGAGTAATGACCAATGAAGATATTAATCGCAGACGACGAAAAACCTGCACGCACACGACTTCGACATTTGTTGCAGCAATCAGGTTCTGCTGTTGAGGTGATTGGAGAGGCTGAGAATGGCGATGAAGTACTGGAGATGTCTCAGCAACTACAACCCGATGTGGTCTTGCTGGATATTCGGATGCCTGGAAAAAATGGGCTGCAAATTTGTAAAAAACTTTCTGTACTGAGCCACCCCCCGGCGGTGATTTTAGTCACTGCCTACGATGAACATGCATTACAGGCTTTTGATGCACACGCAATTGATTATGTGTTAAAACCGGTTCATCAGCAACGTCTGGATGCGGCATTAAGGAAAGCCGTTGTTCTTCAATCCGCACAACACATGAACACAGAGAACAACAGTAACACCCGTTCACAACGAACGCATCTAACTGTTAAAGACAGAGATACTGTCTATCTGATACCAGTTTCTGACATTGTTTATTTTAAAGCTGAACAGAAATACGTCGTGATTAGAACAGCCAAACACGAGCTACTTTCAAGTGAGTCGCTCAAAAACCTGGAGCAAGAGTTTGAAGATGTGTTGATGCGGGTTCATCGTAATTCCCTGGTAGCAATTCAATACATTGAAAGCCTGGAAAAGGAGCGTGATGGAAAATGTTACATCCATTTCAGTAACATTAATGATGTTATCGAAATCAGCAGACGTCACTTGGCAAGCGCCCGTCACTGGTTGAAACAACAAGGTACACAGGGTGTTGCTTAGGAGCGAGGGTTTAATAATATAAATATACGAATTTTGACTTGTCTTTTAATCCGTCTTCTGCGTTGTAAAAACAATTGCGTAGCTTGCTATGCGCCTATTACTACGCCTTGAAGACAAGCAAAAATCCTGTATCAAACTTTCGTATTTGATTGTATCCTCCCTCCTTTATGAACTTTCGATGAAAAAATACAGTCCGACTTGATTATTTATAATATACTTTAGCGCTCTGAGCTGTCACGATTGTGGATCATCGCAAACTGGTTATTATCGAGAACAAGGCACTAAGGGGCGAGGATTTAATAACATCCGAATTTTGACTTGTCTTTTTGTCCGTCTTCCGCGTTGTAGAAACAGTTGCGTAGCTTGCTATGCGCCTATTTCTACGCCTTGAAGACGAACAAAAATCCTGCGTCAAA
>JAZGEP010000069.1:0-3569 GCA_036478815.1 Methylococcales bacterium | reverse complement strand
ATTATATCAGGCCCAACTGACGACCAGACTGATCTTTACGAGCATCTCAACAAACTCGTTCCACTACTGAAAAAGCAGGAAGATGGTGAAGAAGAAGATGAAGTGATCCCTGGCGACTTTATCCTCGATGAAGAAGCAAAACAGGCTTATTTTACAGATGAAGGCCACGAAAACCTCGAAACACTTTTGGTAGAGCACAAATTACTGGCAGAAGGAGAAAGCCTGTACTCTCCAAACAACATCTCGTTAATGCACTATGTAAAAGCAGCATTACGTGCGCATGTGGTGTTTAAGAAAGATATTGAATATATCGTGCGAAACAATGAAGTGGTCATTGTCGATGAATTTACCGGCAGAGTCATGCAGGGTCGACGCTGGTCTGAAGGCTTACATCAAGCGATTGAAGCAAAAGAAGGTGTGCCAATCCAGAATGATAACCAGACACTGGCATCAATAACCTTTCAAAATTATTTCCGAATCTATAAAAAGATATCTGGAATGACAGGGACTGCTGATACTGAAGCCTTTGAGCTACAGCAAATCTATGGGCTTGAAGTGATCGTAACCCCTACCCATAAACCAATGGTTAGAGCCGATCACGGTGATCTGATTTTTATCAATAAGAAAGACAAATACGAGGCCGTCAGAGACGACATTAAGGAATGTCTGACTCGTGGGCAGCCGGTACTGGTTGGTACTGCTTCAATCGAAGACTCGGAATATCTCTCAACTGTATTACAACAGTCAAAAATTGAGCATGAGATTCTCAACGCCAAGCAGCATGAACGAGAAGCACACATTATTGAACAAGCCGGTGTTCCCGGTGCAGTTACCATATCCACCAGCATGGCGGGTCGTGGTACTGATATCGTTCTCGGCGGTAATCTGGAAAAAGAAATTGCGGCACTGGGTGACAATGTAGACGAGCAACAAATAGAACAGGTGCGTCAACAATGGCAGCAACGCCATAACAAGGTTATCGAATTGGGCGGTTTGCATGTAATTGGATCTGAACGTCATGAATCCAGACGTATTGATAATCAGTTACGTGGACGCTCAGGACGTCAGGGTGATCCCGGGTCTTCGCGTTTCTTTCTGTCGCTTGAAGATGATTTAATGCGGATTTTTGCTTCCGAACGTGTCGCTGTCATGATGCAAAAACTCGGCATGGAAGAAGGTGAGGCCATTGAACATCCATGGGTGACCCGCGCCATCGAAAATGCACAACGAAAAGTGGAAGGGCGTAATTTCGATATTCGCAAACAACTCCTGGAATACGATAACGTTGCTAACGATCAACGGCGAGTTGTTTATGAGCAGCGTGATGAGCTGATGGCTTCAGAAGACATCAGTGACACAATTCGAGCTATTCAGCAGGATGTCGTCAAAGAACTGTTTGAAGCTCATATTCCAGCTCAAAGCATGGAAGAGCAATGGGACATCAAAGCACTGGATGATGCCTTTGAAGCAAACATGGGACTCCATGTTTCAGCACAGACTATTCTTGATAATGATGATTCGGTTGATAGCGATGGCCTGTTTAAACAAATACTGAAACAGGCACAAGACGAATATACTGAAAAAGAACAGCAAGCTGGTTCAAATGTGATCCGTCACTTTGAAAAAGTTGCAATGTTGCAAGTGCTGGATAACGCCTGGAAGGAACACCTAGCGGCAATGGATCATTTGCGGCAAGGCATCAACCTAAGAGGCTACGCACAAAAAGACCCCAAACAGGAATTCAAACGCGAAGCCTTTGCCATGTTCCAGTCTATGTTGGAAAACATCAAACAGGAAGTCATCAGTATCGTTTCAAAAGTGCAGGTGAAAGCGGATGAAGACGTGGTTGCCATGGAAGAAGAGCGCCGTACCGACGAAACTGAATTTGAGTTTCAACATGCTGAGGCAGCATCAGCATTGGATCAACCAGAACAACAAGCTGAGCCATCATCTTCAGAAGAACAACGTCCTTATGTGCGAGAAGGCAAGAAAGTTGGTAGAAACAGCCCATGTCCATGTGGCTCCGGTAAAAAATACAAGCAGTGTCATGGGAAATTAAGCTAACCCAAAAGTAACTACTCAGCTTGCCCCCTATTTTGTCCAATAGCCGCGTTGAAAGTGCTTATTTATACCTATAAACTCCGCGCTTTCGCCTTGCTCTTGAACAAAATAGAGGGCAAGCTGAGCAGTTACATTCAAAAGAAAATCTATGCTAAAGCCAATAAACAAATGGAGATTGTCTATTGCAACCACATGTAATCGCAGGAATTAAACTAGGCTCTGCTAGTGCAGGAATACGTCAAACCGAAAGAGATGATCTTGTTGTTATAGAAATGGTGCCCGGTACGACAACTGCAGTGGTTTTAACCCGCAATGCATTTCAGGCTGCACCAGTCCAAATCACCAGGCAACACATGTCTGCATCGCCGCGTTATCTTGTCATTAATTCTGGAAACGCGAATGCCGGAACTGGTGAACAAGGCCTTCAAAATGCACTACGTGTCTGCGAAACTGTTGCTCAGCATACCAGCACAACTGCAAACCAGATACTACCTTTTTCAACCGGTGTGATTGGCGAACAATTACCTGTTGAATTAATCGAGCAGACAATTCCGCAAGCAATACACAATCTTGCCGAAGATGGTTGGTCGCATGCTGCAACCGCAATCATGACCACCGACACATGCCCGAAAACAGCCACAGCCAGTTTTTCCATTGGCGACAAGCAATACCATGTTACAGGTATCAGCAAAGGCTCAGGCATGATCCACCCCAATATGGCAACCATGTTAGCATTCATCGCAACCGATGCATGTGTGCCGCAATCAATACTACAAACTTGCTTAAACCAGATAATTCCAGCTACATTTAACTCAATTACTGTTGATGGTGATACATCGACCAATGACGCTTGCGTATTGATGGCAACTGGAACAGTGGGCCAAGACGATATTCAACCAGGTAATCCGGCATATCAAGCATTGGTAAACGCTGTGAAAACAGTCTGCTCCTCTCTGGCTGAGCAGATTGTGCGGGATGGCGAAGGTGCAACAAAGTTTATGCGCATCCAGGTTGAAAATGCACTCAATCGAACAGAAGCCGAGATGGTCGGTAAAACCATTGCAGGGTCACCGTTGGTAAAAACAGCATTTTTTGCATCTGACCCTAACTGGGGCAGAATCCTTGCCGCCATTGGCCGAGCACCCGTGGAAAACCTCGATGTTGGGCGTATTTCGTTATGGCTTAACAATATCAACATTCTTCACAATGGCAACCCATCTTCAGATTATCGAGAACAAGATGGACAACAAGCCATGTCAGCGACTGATATTACAGTGCGCGTCAGCCTGGATCGTGGTGAAGCATCAGCAACCATTCTTAGCTGTGACTTATCGTATGACTATGTGAAAATCAACGCAGAATATCGCAGCTAAGAATAGTAGTTAGGTGGTTTGACGGAATAAAGTTACCAAGATTGCGCAGGATTTTTGTTTCTGACCGAACTATCTCAAGAGGCGCATAGTCATTCTACGCAACGATTGAGATTGCGTTGGTCAGGAGCAAAAAGA
>JAZGEP010000068.1:0-5554 GCA_036478815.1 Methylococcales bacterium | reverse complement strand
GCTACTTGCCCGAACAAAGCTGTAAAGTAAAATTCCTTTATAGTGGAGGATATATTTCTGCCGAGTTGTTGGAACGAGTCAATCGCCGGATTGAATCAGCAGACTATCTTGATGGTTTGGGTGTCTCATCTTCATCGGATACCAATCCTGAGACAGAGTATCTTGGTGCAATTGTTGAAGATATTCACATTCATTGTGTGATGAAGATTGCCATTGTTTCAGCATCAAAGACGATTAGCGATCTGGCTGAAAATCTCTTTAAAGCGCTGGGTTGTGAAGTGATCAATATTGGTGAACCAAAGCAAAGTCGCGATGATACAAGCGACCAGCTATTTGATCCACGCAATCCATCACATTTGCAGCAGCTCTCCAAAACAGTCAAGTCCAAACAAGCGGAGCTGGGCATTGCCTTTGATACTGACGGGACTGGTTTCTCGGTTATTGACTCTTCAGGGCATATGATTTGGTCGGATAGAGTGATGATGGTTTTTGCAGCAGATGTATTGCAAACATTTCCTGGTGCAGACATTTTGTTCGATAGTGATTGCCTATCAGCATTGGCTAAAACGGTCACTCAATATAGTGGAAAACTGGTCACCCACAGTAGTGGCGAAGATGCATTTAGTCAATTGACTACGACGAACATGCCTTTGGCTGGCAACATGGATGGTCAGTTTGTATTTGCTGATCGCTGGCTGCAATATCCAGATGCTCTGTATGCAAGTGCGCGTTTACTGGAGATTTTGTCATCAGATGACCAGTCATCCCATGAAGTGTTTTCGGCACTGCCTGATTATGTCGGAACTCAGCCATTATTCAGTGCAATTGCAGAAAAAGATGCACTTCAATTGTTAGAAAAATGGGAAAACAAACTCATGCAGCAGACACAAAATATTTCCGTATCGACTGACAATGGTTTGCGTATCGATGTCAAGAAAATAGGCTGGGTCGTAGTGCGCTATGAAAAAGAACAAGGTGGGTTGGTATTTCGGTTTCAGGCCCAGTCAGATCAGGCATTACAAAAGCTGATGAAATCATTCAACAAGTTTGTTCCTAAAAACGCTGATTTTACACTTCCATTCTGATTTAGGAATGGGAATTAAATAACTTGTACAATTATGGCGCAGTATCTTTGTTTGCCTTTGAGGCGTGGCAACAGGCGCATAGCAGCGCTATGTAACTGTTGCCGCAACGCAGAAGGCGAACAAAAAGGCAAGTACAGAATGTACAAGTTATTTAATTCCCATTCCTTGGATTAACCATGCAAAAACAAATGCCACCCAAGGCAGACAGTGCTGACTATATTGCTCGTGTATTAATTGAAGCACTACCTTATATCCAGCGTTTTGCAAATAAAACGGTGGTGATCAAATTTGGTGGCAATGCTATGGTTAGCGAAGCTTTGCAGAATAGCTTTGCGCAAGATATCGTGTTATTAAAACTGGTTGGTTTAAACCCGGTTGTGGTTCATGGCGGTGGTCCGCAGATTGGAGACTTGCTCAAGCGTCTGGGTAAACCCAGCAACTTTGTTGGTGGTATGCGAGTCACTGATCGCGAAACCATGGATGTGGTTGAAATGGTTCTTGGTGGTCTGGTCAATAAACAAATCGTCAACCTGATTAATCAGCACGGAGGAAAAGCAGCTGGACTGACAGGTAAAGACGGTGATCTGATTCGCGCCAGAAAACTTAATTTGCAGCAACATCCATTGACAACAACACCATCGGAAATTATTGATCTGGGACATGTCGGAGAAGTTGATACGATTGATCCGTCAATCATACAAACACTTGGCAGTGATGGTTTTATTCCGGTAGTTGCCCCAATTGGAGTTGGCAAAGACGGTCATTCCTATAATATTAATGCTGATCTGGTCGCTGGTAAAATCGCAGAAGTATTAGGCGCTGAAAAGTTAATCTTGCTCACCAACACAGCAGGGATACTCGATAAAACAGCACAGTTGTTGACTGGTTTGACTCTTTCAGATATTGATAACCTGATTACGGATGGAACCATATCAGGGGGCATGTTACCCAAAGTCACTTGTGCAACAGACGCACTTAAAGGTGGTCTTTCCAGTGTCCATATTATCGATGGCACAATCGAACATGCTGTTCTGTTAGAGCTTTTTACCGACCAGGGAATAGGCACCTTGCTAACAAGTCGATAACAGATACTCAATATACACGTGCCACTCCCACTTAGGAGTGAGGATTTAATAACTTCCCGATTTTGACTTGCCTTTTGATTCCACAGAAGTACTCATAAAATAGTTGCGTAGCCTGCTATGCGCCCATTTTATGAGTACTTCTGTGAAATCAAAATGCTGCGCCAAACTTCGGTAACTTATTAAATCCTCACTCCTTAGTTCTGCTACATCATCCATCGAAAATCCGGAATAGGTTTATTATGATCTTGTATTGTGCACCAGCATGTATTTATTCGCATCGTGTTAGAATTGTTCTTCTAGAGAAGAATGTAAGTGTTGAAATCGAGTACATTGATCCTGAGTCTCCACCGCAAGTTTTAGTTGAAAGTAACCCAGAATCAACAACCCCAACCTTGGTGGATCGGGATTTAGTGCTAAAAAACTCCAAAATTATTATGGAGTACCTGGATGAACGTTATCCGCACCCACCGTTGCTTCCTATGGATCCAGTCTCTCGTGCGCGTGCTCGAATGGCTGCATATCAAATTGAAAACGATTGGTATTCTCTTTATACGAAAATATCTGAGGCATCAGAACGACAAGCACAAAGCGCAAGAAAATTACTACGACAAAGTTTATTAGAAGCAGAGTCATTATTCGCTAGTTATCCATATTTCTTCAGTCAGGAGTTTTCAATGATTGACTGCTCATTAGCGCCTTTGCTCTGGAGGCTACCTTCTCTGGGAGTGACACTTCCGCCAAAGAAAATAGATGCAATCACTCATTATTGTGATCGTGTTTTTAAGCGCGATTCATTTCAGAATAGCTTGACAGATGAAGATCGTGATTTAGCAGAGCAAGGATCTAAAAAATAATTTGCTATGAGCTCGATGAAGCCATATTTGATCCGGGGGATTTATGAATGGATCGCCGATAATCAATGGACACCTTATATGCTGGTTAACGCAGAGGACGAATCCAGCAATGTTCCTATGCAACACGTCAACGATGGTAAAATTATCTTAAATATCCGCGACGAAGCTGTGCAGCAACTCAGGCTTGGAAATGAATTAATTGAATTCAATGCCAGGTTTGGAGGTTCACCGATGCATGTCAGCTTTATGGTTGACTCTGTGTTAGGGATTTATGCTAAGGAGAATGGCCAAGGAATGGTTTTTGATGCCAAGAATGACAATCGTGATGACACACCGCCTGATCCACCTCCTACACCGCCACAAGAGAAATCCAAGCGCCCTAACCTAAGAATTGTCAAATAGAGCTTGCCAGTAGCATTGGACGCATTACGAAGAGATCATTTACATGATCTGGGAGTGTTACATTTCCACGTCACGATATAGATACGTGCAAGAGATTACTTCAACAACTGACTTGTTTTAATGTCCGTCTTCGTTGAACAGTTATATTGTTTACTATGCGCCTATTGCTACACTTTGAAGACAAATAGTGTTTTGAAAAAGAGTCGGCTCCAGCTGTTGAAGTTATTTCTTGCACGTTCCTGTCACTCGTAATAAATAACGTACCCAGATTGCGCTGGCTCTCTCTTTAGTTTATATCATTGTTAGTTTGTAACTTGCTCAGCGTACCCTCTAGTTTGTCCAATCACTGTCTGAAAATGCTCATTTACACTTGTAAACTCCGCGCTTTCGCCTTGCTCTTGGACAAACTAGAGGGCAATCTAAGCAGTTACTGATTACGCTGAGTAGTTACCGTTAGTATTTAAATGAAAAAACAAATATTTTTAATTCGATGTCAGGTCATTATCTGTTTTTTGATGTCTTGTTCTCAACTTTGCTTGGCGGAAGTGTTCCCTTTGCCGCCATCTGATACTGATTTAATAGGTAAGATAACGTATACCTTGGCACGCCAACAAGACACACTTTTGGATATTGCCAAACAATTTGATATCGGACAAACTGAAATCTCAATTAGTAATTCAGACGTGGATCGCTGGTTGCCAGGCGCAAACACCAAGGTTATGCTGCCAACTCGATATATTTTACCCAGCACTAATCGACGTGGCATTGTATTAAATATACCTGAAATGCGCTTGTATTATTATCCAGAAACAAACCCGGATCAACGGAGTGTAGAGACATTTCCGGTGAGTATTGGTCGAATGGACTGGCAAACGCCGCTTGGGGATGCCAAAGTGATTGCTAAAACAATAAATCCAGTCTGGCGCCCTCCTGAATCAATTAAAAAAGAACATGCCGATGCGGGTGATCCGTTGCCTGATGTTGTTCCCGCCGGACCGGATAATCCACTTGGCAATTATGCTATGCGGTTGAATATTCCAGGCTATTTAATTCATGGAACCAATAAGCCTCTTGGAATTGGAATGCGGGTAACGCATGGGTGTGTGCGTATGTACCCAAACGATATCAAACAGTTATTTCCAAAGATCAAAGTGGGAACCAAAGTGCAGATTGTCAATCAACCGGCAAAGGTTGGATGGTCTGCTGAAGTTTTGTATCTGGAAATTCATCCGCCATTGGAAGAAGAAAGTGATGATAGCTTTTGGTTAGAGGAGCAGATTGATCAATTGATTTCTGAGGCGACCGAAACAGTTCCTGTGAAACTTAATCAACAACAAATCAACATGGCCATCAAGCACAAATATGGAGTCCCGGTTGCTATTGGTCACCGTATTGGAGACGCATTGGTTAATCTGCCAATTAGGCAATAAAATTAGTGCAAGCACAGTTTGCTAAGGAACGTGCAAACAATAACTTTAACAACTGGCGTAGAATTTTTGCTTGTCTTCAAGGCGCAGCAACAAGCGCATAGTGAGTGATGTAACTGTTGCTGCAACATCGAAAACGGACAAAAAGACAAGTCAGTTGTAGTTGTTTCTTGCACGTTTGTAACTCGCAATCAATAACATACCCATATTGCACAGGCGATTTGTTGATTAAAAGACAGCAAGTAATTTTCTTTTGGGAAAACCTTCCCTGTCTCCTTGAAATAAGGGTATCGGAGCCACTGAGCAAGATATCACGTGGTTTGTTTCGCTGCTAGTTCACCTTATGAACCTGAATTGAATCAGCTTATTGATGACTGTATTCAAATAAACACATTTAAGTAAAGTCTACTATGATTAGGTTAAGCTCTATAGCGATAGGCACCTAAGCCCGAAGGTGTGGTTGGTGAGAAAATGGTGTCGTCAATTGGATTTGCAAGAAATTTTATCGAGGAGTGGGGTAACAGGGTGTATTTCTGACAGAATATAATTTCTTATGGATTCAATGAGTTAGGTGGCTAGGACTGCCTATTACCCACAAGTTGCCTCTACGCAATAAAATAATAACCCTATATAATGCATAGGCTTACAGTGAAATTTAAAAAATTAAATTTTCAGAATATGTATATTGCTCATTATTTTCG
>JAZGEP010000067.1:0-2170 GCA_036478815.1 Methylococcales bacterium | reverse complement strand
ATGATTTTGATGAGAAGATTGTCCAGTATTTCATTGATATCATCAGAGATGATCATGATCTCGATGTCAATACACTGAGTGATGTCAACAAAGTGTTGTCCAGACTGCGACATGCTGCAATTGCCGCGAAAATCAGCTTATCTGATCTTCCTTATACCAGTATCAATGAAGAATTTCTCACTGAAAAAGATGGTGTACCCGTGCATTTCTCTCACGAATTATCACGCGCCAGCTATGAGGAAATGATTGAAGAATTCATTGACAAAACCTTTGAATCAGTCCACATCGCGCTCAGTAGTGCCAAGCTAACGGTGTCTGATCTTGACGAAGTCTTACTGGTTGGCGGTTCAACACGCACACCGCTGGTAATTAACCGTTTACAACAAGAACTGGGGCTAACACCTCAAGCCACTGTTGATCCGGATTTGTGTGTGGCTACTGGAGCTGCAACCCAGGCTGCTGTTATATCAGGGGAAAAAATAGATGCTGTACTGGTCGATATTACACCTTACACATTTGGGCTCAGCACCTTTGGGGAAATGAATGGGATGCCATATCCCTTTGTTTTCGCGCCACTCATCCATCGCAATTCAGTGTTGCCCGTTTCTAAAAGTGAAGTGTTTTTCACCATGCATGAGGGACAGAAAGCGGCTGATGTATCTGTTTACCAAGGTGAAAACACTGATGCCCAGTTAAACACTATGATTGGTGAATTCATTATTGATTTAGATAAGATTCGTGAAGAGAATCCGATTGTAGTCAGTTTTGATCTCAATCTGGATGGTATTCTCAACGTCACAGCAACCGAAAAAAATACCGGACTGGAGAAAAGCATTCGTATCGAAAATGCAGTCTCGCGCATGGACGACAACGATATGATTGAGGCTCGCGATCGTGTTGACTCGTTGTTTGATGACGATAAGACTACGACAAACAAAGCAAGTGATTCAATCACCCCGGAGAATACAAAGTTTGAGCAAGCGCAAGTATTGATTGAAAAAGCCAACCAGTTGATGGAACAGGCAACCAATGATGACAAGGAAGACATTATCGACCAGATCGAACAAATACGTACTGCGATTGAAAGCAAAGATGAAGATGCTATCAGCGAACCAATGGAAAATCTGACTGATATTCTTTATTACCTGGAATCCTGATCGATGGAACGTTGTCCTGCATGTCGAGCACGCCTTAACAACAACGTAGTCTGTAAGCGCTGTGATTGTGATTTGACACTGGTATTCGCAGCACAGGATCAGTCTGAAAAGGCATTGCAACAAGCCATACAAGCCCTTTCGCATAACCAATCAGAGCAGGCTTGCCAGCAAGTAACGCAAGCGTTGCAACTGGATGCGACGCCTCTGGCGATTCTGGTTAACAAATACTTGCAACGCTACCCGCAAACTGCTCAACAAGCAGGCTCTGCGATTGTTGACGCCATGACCAGTCGGGCTAGCCAATCACTGAAGTATGTTCAGCGCACTTTGCTAAAAAATTACACACACTAAATGCTACAGTTTCTTTGCGCTAAGGAGTGAGGATTTAATTAGGTGGTTTGACGAAATAAAGTTACCAACCTTGCTTGTCTTTTTGCTCCTGACCAACGCAATCTCAATCGTTGCGTAGAATGACTATGCGCCTTTTGAGATGGTTCGTTCAGAAACAAAAATCCTGCGCAATCTTGGTAGCTTTATTCCGTCAAACCACCTAACTTCCCGATTTTGACTTGCCTTTTGATCCCACAGGAGCACTCATAAAATAGTTGCGTAGCCTGCTATACGCCCATTTTATGAGTGCTCCTGTGAAATCAAAATCCTGCGCCAAACTTCGGTAACTTATTAAATCCTCACTCCTAAGAGTTTATTTGTAGTTAAGGAACGTGCATGGAATAATTTGAACAATTCACTTGTCTTTTTGCTCATCTTCGGTGTTGCGAAAACAGTTACATCGCTCACTATGCGCCTGTTTTCTCGCCTTGAATATGAACAGTAATTTGATAAAAATGGCCTATGTCAATTGTTCAAGTTATTCCATGCACGTTCTTAATTAACTCAGTTTTGTAATTTTTCCTTGAGCATTGTTTTAGCTTTATCTTGTATGAATTTTGCCCACCAAGGCTGCGGAAAATTCCAGCCAATAAAAGCACCAATTAAAATCCAGAATAATGTAT
>JAZGEP010000066.1:0-9645 GCA_036478815.1 Methylococcales bacterium | reverse complement strand
CAAAAGGTATTGCCAGCGCTATCGATAAACGTAAAAATGAAGTTTATCTACCTTGGTTCTGGTGCGGGATCATGCTCATTATTCGCAATATTCCTGAAACAGTTTTTAAACGCTTATCACTATGAGCCGACCAATTGCCTTTTTTGATTTCGACGGCACGCTGACATACAGTGACACGTTGATTCCTTTTTTGCGAATGCTCAGAGGTCTACCTCAACTTTCTCTTGACCTGCTTAAAGTCTCGCCATGGTTAACAGGTTATGCGTTACACCTGGTTCAAAATGACAAAGCCAAACAGATTCTTTTAAAACAATCGCTTGGAACTCATAAAATCACTGCGCTCAATGACTATGGCAGTCGTTTCGCTAAACAACATCTACCTGACATGATTCGTCCTGATGTCTTCGAACTCCTTCGGACACATCAACGCAACGGCGATTGCTGTGTACTGGTGAGTGCCTCTCTGAACATCTATCTCGAACCCTGGATCAATGATAATGATTTAGACTTTTGTCTGTCTTCTTCACTAGAAACCAACAGCGAGGATCAAGTCACCGGCAAATTGCTTGGTGGAAACTGTTATGGAGATGAGAAAGTCAAACGCATCAAAAATTTAATTCAGGAAATTGGCACACCGTCTAAAACCTATGCTTATGGTAATAGTAAAGGTGATATACCAATGCTTAACTTTGTAGACGAAGGTTACTGGGTTGATGATAAAATTACTCGTTTTACCGGCTAGCCCGCATTTCTCACAGTTGATGAGCCCTCGCTAGCTATCTTTAAATCCTTTCGCTGTTAAACACTAACTTCATCAATCTTGTATTGAGTTACACCAACAAACTCGAAATTTTGGAGACTAACGCCCTCCACTCCGATGCGTCACTTTGTTGCGCAAATAAACCGGAATCGCTTGTTCTGCTTGAACAGCACCATCTTGTTCCAATAATCGAGCACCAAGCCGTGCAATTGAAGCAGCACGTGGATAAACATCGGGCTCAATACCAATCAGTTGTGTACCAAGCTTTTCTGTCAAAACATCCTGATAGGTTTTCCAACCGCTACCAACGCCAATCCCCGGATAATTTACAGTAAATTCCACATGTTCTGGCGCTATCACTGCTTCAGCTTGAATTTCTACCAGCCTATCTTGTTGCTTGGTAAAAACTGCCCAATAAACCTCTTTCATTCTTGCATCAATCGCTGTATAGACACATTCAGTCTCGTACTGATGAAAAGTGAACTCTGCCATCGCAGCCAAAGTCGATACAGGTAAAACCGGTAATTCGGCTGCAAAGGCAATTCCCTGGGTAACAGCTGCCGCCAGCCGTAGACCTGTAAACGCCCCGGGACCACGACCAAAAGCAATTGCATCCAGTTGTAATGCTGACAAGCCTGCTTCGTTCATCAACTCATCAACCATTGGCAAAATCAATTCACTTTGCTGTCTGGGTGCGAGTTGATAGCGTTCTGACAGACTATCATTATTCAATAATGCTGCTGAACAAGCTTCTGTTGCAGTTTCAATGGCAAGAATTTTCAAGTTATGAACGTCTCTTTAACTGGTCTAAAGCAATGGGTTCCAAAGCGATGTTTAGAAATGAGAATCAACCAGTCAATATTAAAATGGCTTAACTGTCGCCAAGATGATAATCACCACCAGAAACAACACTGGAAGTTCATTGATCCATCGAAAAAAAACATGCCCGTGTGAATTCTTGTCATGTTTGAAAGCAAGCATCCATTTCATACATAAAAAATGGTAACCGACCAAAACTGCCATCAATAATAATTTAGCATGAAGCCATCCGTTGGTTTTGTAAAGATCCCAGGCATAGTCACCCAACATCCACAGACCAAAAACCAGAGTAAGCACCATTCCCGGCGTCATAATGCCGAAAAAAAGTTTTCGCTCCATCACTTTGAATCGCTCTATACTCACAGCGTCATCTGTCATAGCGTGATAAACAAACAGTCGCGGCAAATAAAACAAACCAGCGAACCAAGTGACCATGAAAATTAAGTGGAGTGCTTTTAACCAAAGCATCGTCAGACTTCCTTTAATAACTGCATAATCTGAGTACGTAAGATATTTAGATTCATTTGACCAGTCGTTCGATCAATAATCATTCCCTGAGCATTTATCAAAAAACTGCTGGGAGTAAACCTTACATTACCAAATGCTCTAGCTACTGTATCGTCAGGATCGATGGCAATAGGATAAGGTATATTGAGTTGTTTTGATCGTTGAACAACATGACTGGGGATATCGTAAGGCATTGCCACACCAATGATTTGCAGTCCTTTTCCGGATAACTCTCGATATAATTCGGCAAGATGGGGCATTTCTTCGAGACAATATCCGCAACTTGATGCCCAAAAATTAATCAACACTGGTGTCCCGCGCAAGCCAATTAATGAAATTCGTTCACCACGAATTGTTTTAAACACCACGTCAGGTGCTGGCCGTGGTGTTGATTTGGAAAACAGTATTGTTCCTGCAAGCCCAAACAACAGACAAACAACACACAAGCCAAAGATAAAACGTCGAGTACTAGAGGCCATTATCTGTAATTCCAGATTGATCCATTTTGGGCTGTTGGTAAGGCAACGCGCAATAAATAATCCACCAGTATTACTTGTCTTGTTGCCTGTCTTCTGCGTTGCAACTTCGGTTACATAGCCCGCTATGCTCCCTACGTTGCGCCTTGAAGACAAACAACAATCCTGCGCAATCTTGGTAACTTTATTCCGTCAAACCACCTAAATTTCAGTGAAAACGCGACAAAATCGCATCGGAACACTCGCCCACATTTCTCACCAGCCTGACGACTTCTCGCTTACTCTTTTGAATTCACAAGAAATTTTATTCGGTCAGAAAGACACACTGTTATTCCACTCCTTCATAAAATCCCCTGTGCATGCAAATAGTTAAGCGATCACCTCATCAAATAGTAGAAATGCGAGCCAGGTAATCATCGCAATATTGCTTGAATTTATCAAACTGGATTTTTAGAAATTCTACTCTGATTTACAAATTAATCCGTTATCAGGCATGGAAGATCAGCTGTGTTTATGGCAGTATTCAGGTGGGCATCCTGGTTTATTGCGACGTAGTTCTCTGGCGAATCATTTAATAAATTCAGGATATTTAAATAATTACAATAAGTTATGATGCTTTTATAATGACCAAATACTCAGATATCTAAATTCGGCATCGCGATCATTATGAGAGTAGCAACGGAGGAAATTGGATGAATATGGATTTTTTTAGTGTAGTAGGACCTTATTTTGGCCTTGCAGGTTTAATGATAGCCTTTATTATTTATCGGATGATTTTGTCATTTGATGTTGGATCAGAAAAAATGAGTTCAATTGCTGATTTGATTCACGATGGAGCGATGGTGTTTTTAAAAGCAGAATACTCCATTTTATCTGTTTTTGTTCTACTGGTTGCAGCGTTGATTTTTTTCTTCATTGGTCATGCAACTGCGTATACGTTTTTAGCAGGTGCAGCTTGTTCTATGTTTGCTGGATACTTCGGCATGAAAGCAGCGACACGTGCCAATGTTCGAACCTCAGCTGCAGCCAATCAAAAAGGCATGGGAGCGGCACTACTTGTCGCTTTTGGCGGCGGTTCAGTCATGGGTTTAGCGGTTGCCTCACTTGGTCTGGCTGGCGTTTCCATTATTTTCTTGTTAATTGATGGTTCCAATGTTGCCAATTATTCGGCATTGACTGGTTTTGCCATGGGTGCGTCTTCAATTGCTTTATTTGCTCGAATTGGCGGTGGTATTTATACCAAAGCAGCTGATGTCGGGGCAGATTTGGTGGGTAAGGTTGAAGCTAATATTCCAGAAGATGACCCTAGAAATCCGGCAACCATTGCGGATAACGTTGGCGATAATGTTGGTGATACGGCAGGCATGGGCGCGGATATATTCGAATCGTATGTTGGATCTGTGATTGCGACCATTGCGATTGCTGCAACATCGACAAATTACATTGATATTACCAGTATGCAATCTAAAGCGTTATTGTTACCAATTGCTTTGATTATCTGTGGTTTGGTTGCATCCATCATTGGAGTGCTTGGCATGCAATTGCTGAAAAACATCAATCCTGCACATGCCCTGGAAGGTGTTACCTGGATTGCTGCTATCTTGTTTTTGGCATGCGCTTATCTGGTAATCGATAATTTCGGCATTCAGTTTAATCTGGATAATGGTCGAGTTTCTTCAGTTAACGGCCCTTTCTTTGCTGTACTTGGTGGAACGCTGGTAGGAATATTCATCGGCAGAGTGACTGATTACTATACATCGAAGGCTCCAATTGAAAAGATTGCAGAAGCTTCCAAATTTGGTCCAGCCACCAATATTATTGCTGGACTGGGAATTGGTATGCGCTCCACGGTATTACCAGTGCTGGGTATTTGTCTTGCAATCTGGATTGCTTATCATTTTGCAGGTTTGTACGGTATTGGTATTGCAGCGGTCGGAATGCTGGCAACCACAGGCGTAACCATGTCGGTTGATGCCTATGGCCCGATTGCTGATAATGCAGGTGGTATTAGTGAAATGGCTGAGCTAGGGCCTGAAACCCGAAAAATCACTGATTCACTAGATGCCATCGGTAATACCACTGCGGCTGTTGGCAAGGGCTTTGCGATTGGTTCCGCTGCCTTGACCGCGTTAGCCTTGTTTTCAGCATTTGCAGCATCAGCACATTTATCGCAAATTGATTTGCTGAATCCGCTGGTTGTGATTGGTTTGTTCATCGGTGGTTGTGTGCCATTCCTGGTAGCAGCCATGACCATGGACTCAGTTGGCAAAGCTGCACAAGCAATGGTTGAAGAAGTTCGACGACAGTTTCGAGATATTCCCGGCTTAATGGAAGGGGATGTACCACCTGATTCTGCACGTTGTATCGAAATTTCAACAAAAGCATCGTTACGAGAAATGGTTCTACCGGGTCTGATCACTATTAGCACACCCGTTCTGGTGGGGTTTTTACTCAATAAAGAGGCACTTGGTGGTTTGCTTGCCGGATCATTGCTTGCTGGAGTGTTAATGGCTTTGTTTATGGCCAATGCTGGAGGTGCTTGGGATAATGCTAAAAAACTGATTGAAGGCGGAGCACATGGAGGAAAAGGCACAGACGTTCACAAAGCAGCTATTTGTGGAGATACAGTAGGCGATCCATTTAAAGATACTTCAGGCCCGTCATTGAATATTGTGGTGAAATTAATGGCCGTTGTATCGCTGGTAATCGCACCATTGTTGTAAATCCATATCGAGACAGAGATAACAACCACATGATCGTGTGATTGCGAATATTTAAATACAGATCAATATGTTATTTCTATATGCGCGATCACATGTAGGCTTTAGATGCTAATTAATAAAGCCTGTTTGTCTGAAGGTGAATTTCAGACGAGATATTCAGACAGAACTACAGGCTTGACCCACTACCTAGGCTCCGTCAAGGTTATATTGACAGGTATGAGAGTTGAAAAGTGGTTAGCTGCTAGGCGCACGAGAGCAGGAGTAGCAGGCCATTCCAAACGAGTGCAACGACGCAGATGACCATTTATCGGCTTTCTATACCCGGCAATATCATATTGAAAGACTACTAGTGAAGAGTGATGAAAAAGTCATCAGGATAGATTCATTGTATTTTCAATGAGTGTGATACAATTATTAGCTAGATTTTTCCTGTTATGCGCCCGTAGCTCAGCTGGATAGAGTAACCGGCTTCGAACCGGTTGGTCGGGGGTTCGAATCCCTCCGGGCGTGCCATTTTATCTATAATAATAAATGGGTTACTGGCCAATCCAACATTCCTTGTCTAGCGAATCTATTGAAGGATTTCGTGCTGCAATAATCTTGAATGCAAGCGTTTAACCCGCGCCTCAAGACGATCAGAATCAGCGCGTAGTTGATCGACATCATCAAACATCATGTCCGCTTCTGCCTGTGCTGGCAAAATTTTGGATTCTTCCTGCAAATACTCGCTGATATCTTCTTGCACAGCATCACCAGTTTCATCAAACCATTGTTTACCTTGACCCACAAAATCAGCAACCCGCTGTGCAGCATGGGTTCCGATAATACGAGATAATTGCTGTTGCCAATCAATATTTAATGATTCAAACAATTGCTGGAAGTGATGCCCAACCTGGCTGTCGCCTTGCATACTGACTTTTCCACTAAACAAGGGACGTGTTGGTCTACCGCTGAATGACATCAAGCCGAATGCAACTGGTGAGCCACGCAGTTCAACATCAGGTTCTGCCGGATAATTTTCCAGCATCTGTATGCCTTGCTCCGAGAAACACATGACAATGTCAAAACCCGGTGGGTCTATGTGAATTTTGACAATTTTCCCTGACAATGGGGCGAGTAAATGATCAGTATCGCTTGCCATTCCCAACACGGAATTAACCAGTTTTTCAAGCGCGTTTAGAAAAATAATGCGGGGTAGAATCATTTGAAAACACGTTGCTCAGGAATGTGGTACGTTGATATCGACACTATGAATGTGTGGAGATTTACAACTTGTAACCACGATGGATTGCCACAATACCATTGGTTAAATTAAAAAATTCACAACGCTCAAAGCCCGCTTTTTCCATCATTTGTTTCAGCTCTTGCTGTGGCGGATGCATGCGGATGGACTCAGACAGATACGTGTAGCTTGCTTCATCATCAGCGACAATTTTACCTATTTTTGGCAAGATTTTGAACGAATAAAAATCATAGGCTTTTTTAAACACACCTTCTGGTGGATGTGAAAATTCCAGAATAATAATCCGTCCACCTGGTTTGAGTACACGAAAGATGGACGTCAGTGCCATATTTTTATCGGTAACATTTCGCAACCCAAATGCAATACTGACACAATCAAACTGGTTATCAGCAAAAGGTAAATACTGGGCATTGATTTGAGCATAATCAATTCCATCAATCAGCCCCATGTCAATTAAGCGGTCACGTCCATTGCGTAACATTTCCGCATTAATATCAGACAACACAACGCGGCCTTTTTTACCGACCCGTCGGTGAAACTGAATACTCAAGTCTCCCGTGCCACCAGCCAGATCCAGTACTGTTTGACCATATTGTACGTTACTAAGACTGATGGCAATGCGCTTCCAGACTCTATGCACTCCCATCGACATCAAATCATTCATCACATCATAACGATCTGCTACCGAATCGAATACACCACGCACCAATGAGGCTTTTTCGACCTCTGGTACTTGTTTGAATCCGAAGTGAGTATTTTTTGTCTGATCTTCCATTGTGCTTATATGGTGATTTTCTTATAAAATGTAACGACTGAGATCTTCATCTTCTGCTAAATCAGAGAGGTTCTTGTCAACATAGTCAGCATCAACGACAACCGTACTTAATTCAGCATCAGGCGCTGCATACAATACCGAATCAAGCAAACGTTCCAGAATAGTATGCAAACGCCGCGCTCCGATGTTCTCTGTACGCTCGTTCACCATCCAGGCGATTTCTGCGATTTTCTCGATACCGCCTGTGGTGAACTGCAAATCTACACCATCGGTTTTCAGCAAGGCTTGATACTGCTCTGTCAGCGATGCATCTGGTTCTGTGAGTATGCGTACAAAGTCTTCTGTCGATAGGCCACTCAATTCTACACGAATCGGGAAGCGTCCCTGTAATTCGGGAATTAAATCAGATGGTTTGGATAAATGGAAGGCTCCAGAAGCAATGAACAAGATGTGATCTGTTTTAACCATTCCATATTTGGTGCTAACTGTACTGCCTTCAACCAGTGGCAACAAGTCACGCTGTACGCCTTCGCGTGACACTTCACCACCCTGGCTGGAACCGCTTTTACAGACTTTATCCATTTCATCCAAAAACACGATGCCATTTTGTTCTACGGATTCAACGGCACTGAGTTTAAGTTCGTCCTCATTAATCAGATTCGACGCTTCCTCTTCCTCAAGAATCTTGATCGCATCTTTAATCTTTAATTTACGGGATTTCTTACGTTGATTACCAAGATTTTGAAACATACCTTGCAATTGATTGGTCATTTCCTCCATGCCCGGAGGCGCCATGATTTCTACACCCATTGGCGACTGGCTGACTTCGATTTCGATATCTTTCTCGTCCAGCTCACCGTTGATTAACTTGGTGCGAAATTTTTCTCGTGTTGTGTCTGACTGTTCAGCTTCATTCCATTCAGAACCTTCAGCCCTCGGCAATAAAATATCAAGAATGCGGTCTTCTGCTGCACACCGTGCTGGTACAGCAACTTGTTCCGTTTCAGCTTCACGTGCAAGTTTGACAGCTGCATCAACCAGATCGCGAACAATCGATTCAACATCACGCCCAACATACCCAACTTCGGTAAATTTTGTGGCTTCAATTTTCACAAAAGGTGCATCTGCGAGACGTGCAAGGCGGCGTGCAATTTCAGTTTTACCAACACCTGTCGGTCCAATCATTAAAATATTCTTGGGTGTGATTTCATCACGTAACGCTTCATCTACCTGAGCGCGTCGCCAACGATTACGCAATGCAATGGCAACAGCACGTTTGGCATCAGCCTGACCGATAATATGCTTATCCAGCTCATCTGCAATCTGTTTTGGAGTTAAATGTTTCATAGGCTGGCTCTATTGATCCTGGCTTTGTTGATCATTGGTCTCAAGTTCTTCAATGGTACGATTATGATTGGTATAAATACAGATATCGGCAGCAATACCCAGTGACTTTTCGACAATATCCCGTGCCTCAAGCTCGGTATTTTCAAGCAAAGCCAAGGCAGCAGACTGGGCAAATGGGCCGCCGGATCCAATGGCGATTAAGTCGTGCTCTGGCTCAATCACATCACCAGTTCCAGAAATAATCAGTGATGCTTCTGCATCTGCGATTGCCAACAGTGCTTCCAGACGCCTTAGCGCTCGATCTGTTCGCCAGTCTTTGGCTAACTCAACTGCTGCACGGGTTAAATTACCGCGATGTTTTTCCAACTGGCCTTCAAAGCGTTCAAATAAAGTAAACGCATCCGCGGTTGCGCCAGCAAAACCGGCAATAACCTTGCCGCCAAACAAACGTCGAACTTTTCTGGCATTGCCTTTCATAATGGTGTTACCCATCGAAACCTGACCATCACCACCAATCACAACACGCCCGTTACGACGCACCGATACGATTGTTGTTCCTCTAAATTGCTCCAATGTTTTCTCCGAGATTAAGACTTGATCGTCTAAGTTGTATCAATACATGTGTAATGATGACAATAAATATTGAGTGAATCAGCTAGGAGGCTGTCCGAGAATAGAAACCTACTACGGAAAAGCGGATTTTGGCCCATTTTTCCGATTAAAGTTCGTTAAATACAACAAGTATTCGCCTCATTTAATCGAAAAAATGGACTCAAAACCGCTTTCTCTCGCTACGGCTTCTATGCTCGGACAGCCTCCTAGTAGTCTTTCAATGAGATCTTGACGTGGGTATATAGGGAGTTGAGTAGTGGTTAGCTGCTAGGCGCACGAGAGCAGGACTAGCAGGCTAATCCAAACGAGTGCAACAACGCAGATGACCATTGATCGGCTTTCTATACACGGCAATACATATTGAATGACTACTAGGAGGTAGT
>JAZGEP010000065.1:0-8036 GCA_036478815.1 Methylococcales bacterium | reverse complement strand
ATGTTGGTGGTTATTTGAAAATAGCACCAGAACATACCGAGAACGGCCCATTATCGAAAATGATGAAGCCGGGTATTGGTGCATACGATCGATTCAAGGAGATGTTTGAGTATTACTCCAAAAAAGCTGGGAAAAAACAATATCTAATCCCTTATTTTATTGGCGCACATCCAGGAACCACTGATAATGATATGGTTGAACTGGCGTTATGGTTAAAAAAAAACCAATTCAAAGCGGATCAAGTGCAGTCGTTTTATCCATCACCAATGGCAACAGCCACTGCAATGTACCACTCCGGGAAAAATCCGTTAAAAAAAGTAGGCTATAAAACTGAACGAATTACTAGCATCAAAAGCCTTAAGCAGCGGCACTTGCATAAAGCCTTGTTACGTTATCACGACCCTGAAAACTGGAAAGTTATTCACGATGCTCTCAAAACGATGGGTCGAACTGATTTAATTGGTAACGGAGAGCGCTGTCTTATTCCTGCGCGCCAGCCACGAAATCAGCCTAAACAAGTGCCAGGCAAGCATTTTAAAACACAACATACCGGCTTGCCTCATTTGTCGCAACGCAAAGTAAGCCGTACTCAGTCCAGGAAACGCCGAATCAAGTGATCTCCAGAGGGATGAATATGGTGATAATTGATTGTATCTGCAAGCAAGAATGGATGGAATACGATTTATTCTCGAACTGCCTTAAACGACTCATTCTACTTTGTCACATTAAATGAAAACCACACAACAATCTCTGTAGGATGCATTCCATGCACCAAAAACAGCCCATAGTGCTAACAGTATTTGGTGCATGGAATGCACCCTACATTAGTAATCTGACAAGGTAGAACTAATCAATTCGATGTAGTGATGTTTAACCACAGAGTCATTTAACCACAGAGTCAGGAGCAAGGATTTAATAACTTCCGGAGGTTTGACGTAGAACTTTGGTTTCACAGAAATGCTAATAAGATAGGCGCATAGCAGGCTATGTAAGTCCTTTATTAGTGATTTAGTGGAGCCAAAAGGCAAGTCAAACTTTCGTCGATTATTGAATCCTCGCTCTTGAGTGGACTCGCCGCAGGCAGATCGTGGCGTTCCATCCAATTGGACGGAACGCCAGATGGTGACTAACCTGACGGTGCTTGCTAGCGGGCTTCAATCAAGAGGTCGTCGATGCCAGCCTCAACCAAGCTTCCATTGCTGGCATCGGCGGCCTCCACCAGGAAGTAAATGGTCTGACCAGCAAATTGATTGAGACTGCCGTTGTAGGTGGCCCAAGCAGCTTCGTCGTTATTGCCAGCGCCGAGTTCTTGGTAAACGACCTGACTTCCGTTTGATCCAACAACGGTGACTCGCAAGAAGTCAGCGCTACTGGAGTTGCTGAGGTGAGCCATGTAGTAGTTGAACGACAATATCAAATCGGCTCCTGTTGGTAACTCGATATTGGGTGACCGCACGCTGGTAACACCACTATCAATATCGAAGGAGCCGACCGAACTTCCGGCCCGACCGTCGGTAACCAATGCCTGAGATCCACTGGTCGTGGTTCCCAACTGTAGGGCCAGACCATTGAGTGACGTGCCAGCCGGATTAGCGACTTGCCATCGACCAGTCGAGGCCGTGTCCGATCCGGCGGGATTGGTCGTCCAACCTAGGTTGGTCTCGAAGTCATCCTGGAAGATAACGCCCAGGCTAATATCGTCCACTGTGATGGTCACATTATCGCTGGCAGTCAGTGCGCTATCGTTAGCGGATAATCGCAGCACATAAGTCCCGCTATCCGAGAAACTTGCAGTGGTATCAACAGCGTTGACATTGCCGAAGGTCACTGAACCTGGCCCGCTTATTTGACTCCAGGTCGTGGTTACTGACTCACCTTGTGGCAATCCATCATCGGAGATCGTTGCGTTGAGTGTGGCAGCATTCGGCAGGGTGATGGTCTGATCTGATCCGGCAGACACCGTTGGTGCCTGGTTAATTATTTCCCCTGTAATATATTCTACATGTAATAAAGGTGCGCCAGCAGCATCACCGTTAAATGATTCCGCAGTGCGTACACCATTGCCTGAGATGATGATTGCCAGTGAGTTACCATTGACCCAATTTTGTCGGTCGATAATTTCTTGAATAATAGAGGTAATATTTGGTGTACGTTGATCAATTCCATTTTCTCCGACCGTAGTCCATGGTGCAGGATCCCAGCTTATCGAAGATGTGCGTGGTCGGGAGGAGATATTCCCAATAGCTGAGGTAAAAGTGGCGGCATTGTCAGTTGCTTCACCTTCGATACTTAAGTTTGTAAGATTTGTAGTTATTTCATCAGTTTGAAACTGAATATATGCATTGGTGATTGTGGCATTTTGTGGAAGATTGAGGTTATTAAAGCGCATGCCTACTAATTGGGACATCGAGCCTTGATTAACCAGCTCAAGATCACTGCTACCACGGTTAACACTACCTGTGGCAAGATTTTCTTCAGCATCATCACTGCTTGCTGCAACTCTGGTTTCCAGAGTGTTGATTTGTCCGCTTGGCGTAACGGTGATGGTGACTTCATCGCTATTTGAGAGCTCACTATCATCTGCATTCAAACGCAGTACATAAGTTCCGCTATCCGAGAAACTGGCAGTGGTATTCACAGCATTGACATTAGCAAAAGTTGTTGTGCCCGGGCCACTCACTTGACTCCAGGTGGTGGTTACTGACTCACCTTCCGGTAATCCATCATCGGAGATTGTTGCGTTGAGCGTGGCAGCATTCGGCAGGGTGATGGTCTGATTTGATCCGGCAGACACCGTTGGTGCCTGGTTAACTATTGCCCCTGTAATATATTCTACATGTAACAAAGGCGCAGCGGCAGCATCACCATTATATGATTCCGCAGTACGCTTGCCATTGCCGGTGACGATGATGCCTAGCGAGTTGCCAGGCGTCCAATTTTGTCGGTTGACAATCTGTTGAATAATTAAGGCGATATTCGAGGTGCGCTGATTAAGGCTTGCCTCTCCAACGGTGGTCCACGGTGCAGGATTCCAGTTTACCGAATCTGTGCGTGGTCGAGACGAGATATTCTCACTGGCAGTAGTGAATGTGGCGGCGTTGTCAACAGCTTCCCCTTCAATACTTAGGTTGCTGAGATTTGTCGTGACTTCATCTGTTTGAAACTGAATATAAGCATTGGTGATTGTTGCGTTTTGTGGAATGCTAAGGCTGTTAAAGCGCATTCCCACTATTTGCAACGCCGGGCCTCTATCGACCAGCTCAAGATCATTACTGCCTATGATGACGCTGCCAGTTGCACTCTTTTCTTCTGCATCGTCACTACTGGTTGAAATCCTGACCTCCACTGTATTGATTTGTCCCGTCGGGTTGACAGTGATGGTCACTCGATCGTTTGCAGTCAATGCACCGTCATCAGCGGTCAATTGAAGTACATATGTCCCGCTATCCGAGAAATTTGCTGTGGTATCGATAGCGTTGGTATTGCCGAAGGTCACTGAACCAGGACCGCTCACTTGACTCCAGCTGGTGGTGACTGACCCAGCTTGAGGTAATCCATCATCGGAGACCGTGCCATCGAGGGTGGCAATCTCTAGTAATGTGATGGACTGATCTGAGCCAGCTGCTACAGTTGGAGCCTGGTTGATGTTGGGTATAAAGTTTGGATCTGTGGTGAAGATCACTTGATCCCAAATCACCCCGTCTTCACCGGCACGGATGATTAATGGCCAACTTCCAGCGGACACAGTAAAGCTTCCAGGGACTTGAAACCAGTTGTATGTATCATTGGATGAAACGTTAACTTGTGTTTCCGCGCTGTTTTTAAAAGAAACCATCACTGAATTGCTGTTTTGGTCAAACCCTTTACCTCGAATCCAGACATGATAGGTAACATTTTGATCAGTAATCACTAGGGTATGTTCACTAAACGCATTCGTTCCAAATCCATCCGGTGCTTCAATAGCCATGTCTCCTGAGGCATCAATGTCACTGACTTCCTGCGCCATTCCATAAATATAAGCGTAATCCTCTGCTTCAAAAAACGTGGTTCCAGGGGATTGGATGGGAATCGTATTCCCGCTTCCTCCATTCGCATAGCGAACAACCACAGAATCACTTGCAGCCAGTTCGCTGTCATCGCCACGAAGTCTTAATTGATATTTGCCTTGCTGGGAAAAAGAGACTGTTGTTGAGGGAATACTTTCGTCTACAAATGTTACAACGCCAGGCCCATCTTCTTGAGTCCAGGTAGTGATTACTTGCCCCGGAGGATTTGGTAGCCCATCATCGCTGATTTGACCTTGCAACACTGTTGAGTTCGATGGTTCAAAAATCACCTGGTTATTGCCCGCGCTCACGTTTGGTGAGGTATTTCCTGCACTCCCATTGTTCCCAGACTCTTTAGCGCCCAAGTCTGGAGCTAGTCCAGTAAATTCAGACGGATCTCGGTTTAATACTTGTTCTCCGTTCCAGTCAAAGACTGCAATGCCGCTATTGATGCTCGGGCTGTCAAGTAATAACTGATAGGACTGTAAGTCATATTCAGGATTCACATCCAGGATAATTCCTGCATCAGTAATCGCATCGGCAATGTGTGTGCCGTTATTGAAAAAAATGCTGTGGGCGATCACCGAGTTTGCTCTCATGCGCTTCATGCCTTCGTCGGTGTTGTTCGCAATGATATTATTTAACGCAATGAAATTGTCTCCCCCGGTTACACCGACTGTATTGTTAATAACCGTATTGTTATAGAAATTAACCCTTTCCAGAATGTCGGCTCCACTAAAATCCTCATTAGTGACACCATCTGACATCGATCCAAGGCCAGCTCGACTATTGCTGTCGATAATATTATTATAAATATTGAATACCCTACCGCTATCTTCCGAGGCATGATCAATCAATTGAATCCCGTCTTCATCGTTTCCCTTGAGAATATTATCGTGGATATCGTAGGTTATATTCGTCTGAGGATTAGTGAACAGACGGATCTCAATACCATCGTCTGCATTATTTCGAATCGTATTGAATTCTATCGTAAATGTACCTTGTTGCGCATCCAGATCAATACCGTCATCACCGCTGTCCTCAATTGTATTAAAACCTACGTATCCAGACCCTTTGCTCTCAAAGCTGATGGAGTCGGATCCGTTATTCGTAAAAACATTATTTTTAATCACAGCAATATCGTTGATAACGATCGGTTTTTGGAATCTTGTCAATGTTAGCCCACTGATCTCGACGTTAACACCTTGATTATTGATGGTTTTAAAGAGGGTGTTCGATTTATTCACCCCATCCAGGACTGTCTGATTGATAAACTGTGTGTCGCCTGCCGTATGCCATTGAGAACTAATCGTCAGCTGCTTGTCTATAATAATCTCGCTTTGCTCGATATAGGTCCCAGGTGCGATAATGATCACGTCTCCAGCATTTGCATTGGCCACTGCAGCGGCAATGGTCGGTTGATCAGTTGGAACATTGATAACAGCTGCAAAGCAGTTTGTTGTGGACAAGGCGATGGCTAGAATGATACTTCCAAGCCCTCTTTTGCTGACGTTGCATGATTTCATTTTTCTTTATCCTCTTGATGGGTTTCTTTATGTTGTTACAGGTTCCCAGTATCAATTAGTGACAATCTGGATTACTGAATGTAACTGATATAATCACCGCTGTTTGGTTTCAGCGTAAGGGGAAAACGTTTGATTGAAGAGGCTACTGTTTTTCAGTTTTGCATGTTTGAAAAAAATATAAAGCCAAACTGCGTGGTGAGCTGAAAATGTACATTTATTTTTTACGGTTGACTGGTTTGGCTTCAATCAACTCTCAATAATCTGCCGCTATAATTCTTCCAGCGAATCTCTGTTGCAACAATCACACCATAATTATTACTGTCTATCATTCAATGAGTTGAAGGAAATTTAGTGGGAGAATATCTCAGCTGTAGAAAAGTGTAAAATTTACTGATAGGTTTATGGTTTCAAAAATCTCAAAAATACGCTTGAAAAATTGGCAAAAATTGAAAAATGCTGGATTGTTAGTTAGTTAATAGAATGAAGAGCGATGTGCGAAGATGAGTGAGATGTAAAATTATTCGACGAAGTGCAGTAGCGTGCTTTACTATCAGCCAAGACCTAGCAAATAGTGAGCGCTTCTGCAACCGCTTGCTCACAGAGAGCACGAGCTTTTGATCCGTAGAGTAAATATATTGCATACTAGACTCTTCGCACATGAAAATTTAGCATCCATGGCGCGCACTGCTTGTATATAAACTTGGTGGGGGATAGCGTCGTTGGAACCCTTTCTGTAGAATGACTACAGCCAAGGTTTTTCGCCTTGCTCTCCACAAAAAACTACTTACCCTGAATGCTAAATTTTCATGTGTGAAGAGTCTATCTGCAGGATCACTTGCAGAGCTGAGGTATTGTTTGAGAACGCATAGAAAGTGAGTATATACTCTCTGCCTACGAAAATTTAGCAGCTTGTGTATGCGCTTTTATTGCGGATAGATGTGTTGTTGTTCAATCAGAGCTCAAAAGCAGCCAAAACCTAGAAAATGCAGCAAGCGACTCATCCAGAATTTCCACATGATGATTCAATAACTTACTTGAATCATGCAGCTGTTGCTCCGTTACCGCTGCGCACAGGTCAGGCGATCAAGGCATTTGCAAATGAAAATGTTGAGCGCGGCTCGCAACATTATTTAAACTGGTTGCAAACAGAAAAGCTAGTTCATCAACAACTGCAACAATTAGTGAATGCGCCATCTGTTGATGATATTGCGTTGGTTAAAAACACATCTGAAGCATTATCAATGGTTGCTTATGGTCTTGAATGGCGTGATGGCGATAACATTGTTTCCAGTAACCAGGAGTTTCCATCCAACCGCATTGTCTGGCAATCCCTTGCCAAGTTTGGCGTGAGTTTTCGGGAAGCAGAAATAGCGGAAACACCATCACCAGAACAAGCATTGTTTGATTGTGTCGATCGCAGAACCAAACTAATTACAATCAGTTCAGTGCAATTTAGTAGCGGAATTCGTCTTGATATCAACCGCATAGGCGAGTTTTGCAAAAAACATGGGATTTTGTTTTGTGTTGATGCGATTCAATCCCTTGGTGTGTTGCAATTTGATGTACAAGCCTGTCAGGCTGATTTTGTGATGGCAGATGGACATAAATGGATGCTTGGATCAGAAGGGTTGGGGGTGTTTTTTACAAGTCCAGATGCACGTGATCAGTTACAATTGACACAATATGGCTGGCACATGATAGAACAGTGCGGTAATTATGAAAACCAACCCTGGTCTATTGCAAAGTCGGCGCGGCGTTTTGAGTGTGGTAGCAGCAATATGTTGGGAATCCATGCGCTTTCAGCAAGTCTGTCACTACTGTTGGAAACAGGTATAGAGCATGTCGAAAAAAAAGCATTGGAGTGTGTTGATTACCTGCGAAACGCGATTAAATCACATCCAGACCTAGACTTGATTAGACCATCTGAAGCTGCATTAATGTCCCCTATACTGGTATTTCAGCATAAAACAATTGACAATAAGAGTCTGTATCAAAAATTGCAGGACAGTGGAGTCATTTGTGCGTTACGTGGTGGTGGAATACGTTTTTCACCTCATTTTTATCATACCCGTCAACAGCTTGATCGTGGAGTAACCATTGCTGCTAAGGAACGTGCATGAAATAACCTGAACATTCTGACTTGCCTTTTGATCCCACAGAAGCACTCATAAAATAGTTGCGTAGCCTGCTATGCACCCATTTTATGAGTGCTCCTGTGAAATAAAAATGCTGCACCAAACTTCGGTAACTTATTAAATCCTCACTCCTGCGTGACAGGCCGAGCATGTCTATTTCTCTACTCATTGCGAATTTTCAGGCCTGAAATCAGCTATCCTAGTCATCAGTGTTCCCATTGAAAGAAGAGATACCTAAATAAAGCCACCGATAACCCACTTGAGGAAAGCACCACACAAACAGTTCCATTTTTTTGAATTTAATACGTCAAAATAGTCAAGAGAGGCAC
>JAZGEP010000064.1:0-2186 GCA_036478815.1 Methylococcales bacterium | reverse complement strand
CTTTTTGCTCCTGACCAACGCAATCTCAATCGTTACGTAGAATGACTATGCGCCTCTTGAGATAGTTTGGTCAGAAACAAAAATCCTGCGCAATCTTGGTAACTTTATTCCATCAAACCACCTTAGGAACGTGCTTTTACGGATTGTTGCGTTGGGAAATCTTGCTGTGGAATGACTACAGCTCGAATCCTCCGCCTAACTCCCCACAAAATATCACGCAGACTTAGGAGTGAGGATTTAATAACTTCGGTAACTTATTAAACCCTCACGCCTAAATGCTAAAGTTACATGTGCAAAGAGTATACATAGCTCGCTATGCCCCTGTTAATGTACAATAAAGGCAGTACTGATTACGCTGAATAGTTACCAATAATGAAACCAAAACCCAATGTCTAGTGCAGACTGACCCTCCATTCCTTTAATCGTCAGAAAAGTCGAATAAAGAAGTGATTTTTTCTAAAACAGTTTTTTCTATATTGCGTTTAGGCACAATAATATCAACGTCTTTTTTTGGCACTAATACGGGTGTAGTTCCAGGTTTTAGATCACCGTCAATGACAACCAGTTGGTCATCTTTAAAGACCAGCGAAACTTGTTGTCGAGTTCGCTCTTCATCGCCCGGTTGATTGGTGAAAATATAATCCCAGCGATTTTTGTGAAATGGATTGACTGTTAAAGGCGTCCCCAGAATATATTGAACTTGACGTTTGGTCATATGGGGCTTGACCTGATTAATCAAGTCCTGGGTAATCAGGTTGCCTTGTTGCACATCAATCTTGTAAATACCGCAGGAGAGCAAAAAGAAACTTGCAATCACTACCAGTACGATGCGATCCTTTCTCATTGAATATATAATATCTTTCATCATCAGAAACCGTAAATCATACCGGAAAGGTTCAATGAATGACATATTTTGAATGCGGAACTGTGTTCCGTTCCTGCACAGAGTCTCAGGTGCTGGAGATCTTCAATGGAAAGTGATGATCTCAGAAAAGCTGGCCTGAAGGTCACTTTACCTCGTTTGCGGATTTTGGAAATGCTGGAACACAGCGATAATCAACAACGCCATGTAACAGCTGAGACCGTCTACAAGAACTTACTGGATGCCGGTGAAGAGATTGGCTTGGCAACAGTTTATCGTGTGCTCACCCAATTTGAAGCCGCAGGTCTGGTTAAACGACACCATTTTGATGCTAACAATTCAGTTTTTGAACTGGATGATGGCCATCATCACGATCATCTGGTCTGTGTGAAATGCGGACGTGTCGATGAATTTGAAGATGATGTGATCGAAAAAAGGCAGCATGATATTGTCAAAAAAGCTGGATATACGCTAACTCATCACTCACATTACCTATACGGGATTTGTCCAGATTGCCACGAATAACTATCTGCTCGAACCCACACAACAAAAACCTCTAGAATGTTTAAACCAATTGAAGTCTGCATAGGCCTGCGCTATATGCGTGCCAAACGCAGAACACGTTTTATTTCATTTATCACTTTAACCTCGATATTAGGGATAGCGCTTGGAGTGACTGCGCTGATTACTGTGTTATCAGTGATGAATGGTTTTGAAGAAGAATTACGGGAACGTATTCTGGGAATGACTTCTCACGCAACGGTGTCTGGCTGGGGTGGAAAGCTCGACGATTGGCAGCAGATCGAGCAGGTTTTAAGCGAGTTTCCTGAAGTGACTGGGCGTGCTCCTTTCGTGCAAGGTCAAGTTATGCTTAATCTTGGCCAACGCGTCAGTGGTGTGATGTTAAACGGCATTGACCCGGCTGAAGAATCGAAGGTTTCTGATATATCTGAAAATATGCTGCCAGGCAAAGGCTTGATTACAGATCTTCAACCTGGGCAATACGGGATTATTCTGGGTGCGGAATTGGCCAATTACCTGGGTGCAATATCAGGCGATAAAGTGACAGTGATTACCCCGCAAATGAATGTTACGCCAGGTGGAATTTTGCCGCGATTACGGCGTTTTACTGTGGTTGGGATATTTAAAGTTGGCATGTTTGAATATGATCGTAACCTTGCTGTCGTGCATATTAAGGATGCAGCGAAACTAATGCGTCTGGGATCTGCTGTCAGTGGTTTGAGATTACAATTAAAAGACATGTTTGAAGCACCGGCAATTGCATCGCAGTTACGACAACAATTACTGGGAAAATATCGTATTT
>JAZGEP010000063.1:0-5747 GCA_036478815.1 Methylococcales bacterium | reverse complement strand
ATACAATTGAACAACAAGGTGACAAGATTTTCTTTGCCGCATACTTATACAACGATGATGGCAGTGCTGTGTGGTATACAGCCGACATGGATAAAACAGCAGATGATCAGTTTAAAGGTACTTTGCTTAGATTTCAGAAAGGACAAACACTCACTGGCGAATACCAACAACCAGAACTCGCTGATACGCCTGGCGAGGTTTCTCTGAAATTTAGCAGTGAAACTGAAGGGACACTAACCCTATTAAATACCAACATTCAAATCACACGTTTCAAATTTGAAGAAGACCCGGCAACAGTCACCAAACCGGAAACGGGATGGTGGTGGAATCAAGATCAGTCAGGGCGAGGCTATGCAATCGAACAACAAGGCGACAAGATTTTCTTTGCAGCATACCTGTATAACGACACTGGTAATGCTGTATGGCATACAGCCTTAATGACTAAAACGGCAGATAATCAGTTTGCAGGCGAGTTGGAAGAATTTCAAAAAGGTCAGACGCTAACCAGCGAATATGTACAACCAGAAATCGCTGGTATGCCAGGCGTGGTTTCTCTAAACTTTAGCAGTGAAACTGAAGCGACATTAACCTTATTAAATACCAGCATCCCAATCACACGTTTTAGATTTGGAGAAACCTCAGCTTCTGCAACCACACAAGTTCGGTTTACAGTTTCTCAGGATGGTCAATCACTCGGCGAAATCATTGTAGACCTAGAGATAGCAAAAGCACCGATTACAACGACAAACTTTTTAACCTATGTGAATGATCACTTTTATGATGGAACAATCCTCCATCGTGTAATTCCTGATTTCATCATACAAGGCGGTGGGTTAACGCCGGGACTCATTGAAAAACCAAGCCGTGATCCAATCAAGAATGAGGCTAACAATGGGTTAAAAAATGACCGTGCCACCATTGCGATGGCTCGCAAAAATACTCCTGATTCCGCACAATCCCAGTTTTTTTTCAATCTCCAAAATAATGATAGTTTAAATTTCACCTCCGCAACCACCAGTGGGTTTGGCTATGCTGTATTTGGTCGAATCACGCAAGGAATAGAAATTCTTGATCAAATAGCAATAATACAAACACAAAGCATTAATGGTCGTGCCGATGTTCCAGTTACAGACATTATCATTGATAAAGCAGAGGTCATTCAATAAATCAGATTAACCATATCTGTAACATTGACATCCGCTGATATTAAGGAACGTGCATGAAATAACTTGAACATTCTGGCTTGCCTTTTTGCTACTGATGAAGCGATTTCAATCGTTGCGTAGAATACTCTGTGCCTCTTAAGATCGTTTCCTCAGAAACAAATATCCTGCGCCAACATTGTTCAAGTTATTCCATCTACGTCTTTAACATTACCTCACTCTATACATTAGAAAACACCCTCGCCGGAGCATATAAATTTGAACAACCAGGAAACTGAACCCCAAGCCGAGATTTTACTTGGAGAGACACGCATTACTTTATTAGGTACCGCACATGTATCTCGCCAGAGCGCGGACAAGGTCAGGGAATTATTGTCCTCTGGAAATTATGATGCAGTCGCTGTAGAACTTTGTAACAGTCGTTACCAGGCGATGACCAATCCTGACAACCTTGCCAAAATGGATTTGTTTCAAGTGTTGCGTGAGGGGAAAACCTCAATGGTCATGGCAAACCTGGCACTCAGCGCCTACCAACAGAAAATGGCGAATGAACTGGGTATTGAACCTGGCGCCGAAATGAAAGCAGCAATTGAAGTTGCTGATCAGCAATCGATCCCTATCTCTATGATTGACCGTGAAATCGGCACAACCCTAAAGCGTATTTATCGCAATATTCCATGGTGGCGAAAACTAACACTGGTGTCTGCTTTGTTGGCTTCGACACTTAGTAATGAAAAAGTTAGCGAAGATGACATCGAACAACTCAAACAAGGCGATATGCTTGAATCAGCACTCAGCGGTTTGAAAGAAAATGAGCGTTCTTTGTTTGAACCTTTGATTGGTGAGCGTGACCAATATATGGTTTCGCGTTTGCGTTCAGAACTGGCAGATTCAAACATTAAAAATATGTTGGTAGTGATCGGTGCTGGACATTTAAAAGGCATGCAAACCTTGCTTGAAAAAACACCAGCTCCAACACAGCAAAGTATTCAACAAGCTCTGGACAAACTGGATACTGTTCCGGTCGCAAGCCGCTGGCCCAAATTAATTCCATGGCTGATTGTTGGCGCTATCGTTGCCGGATTTGCAATTGGCTTTCAGAAAAGTCCGCAAATGGGTATGAACATGGTTGTTGATTGGGTATTGATTAACGGTGGATTATCGGCGTTGGGTGCGGCATTGGCCTGGGCCCACCCAATGACTATTATCACCGCTTTTCTTGCCGCACCACTCACATCGCTTAACCCTATGATTGGTGCAGGGATGGTGACTGCCGCAATGGAAGTATTTCTGCGCAAACCCAAGGTTGGTGATTTTGCTCAATTGAAAACAGATGTCGCTCAGTTGAGTGGTTGGTGGAAAAACCGTGTTGCTCGTATTCTGCTTGTATTTTTCCTAAGTTCAATGGGCTCGGCAATTGGCACTTATGTGGCTGGTTTTAGTATTTTTCAGCGGCTTGCAGGATAATCTCTCTGTGAGTGATTTTATTATTGACCAAAGACTGCAAGCAGACAGTAACTTGCTCGGTCAATTACCACTCAGTCAAGTTCGCCTGATGAACAACGCCTTGTTTCCCTGGTTAATTCTTGTACCTTGCGTGACTCAATACGAAATCCACCAGCTTGAACGCCAACAGCAAATTCAATTACTGGATGAAATCACTGCAATTTCGCGTTTTCTCGAAGACCATTTTAATATTGATAAAATCAATGTTGGCGCAATTGGCAACATCGTTCGTCAGCTGCATGTACATATTGTCGGCAGAAGTGAAAACGACTATTGCTGGCCAAATGTGGTGTGGGGAGTCGAGGAACGCAAGCCGTATACTCAGCAACAAATTCGAGTGATTGCTGATCAGCTGGCTATTCATCTGAATCTACAAGAAAAACTGGGTCGTGGATCAAACTTGGGGTTTTCCAGAAAATAACCATTGGTTGTAGGAGCGGCTTTAGCCGCGACTGTTCGCTCAGAAGCTTCGATCACGGCTAAAGCCGCTCCTTGGTTTGAACCACAATCAAAAACTGGAATATAAAGCAGAATACCAGGGATAGAATGTTACTTCCTTCCTTATACAACAACTAAAATGTCCGTTTGAGCTGCCACATCACAATTGAAATAATAATCAATATCGGCAATATAGCAGTCAACATAGGATCCGCTCCCAACAAAACCCCTGCGTTTGCAACAATCTCTGACATAAAATACAACAGAAGCGCCAGAATAGTTGCTTGGATGATACGTTTACCTTTATTCAGCGAACGATGCGAGCCAAAAGCAAACAACGACGCTAACAACACCATTGCCGCTGCAGAAAATGGCCTGCTGATTTTTTTCCATAATTGATGGCGGTGATCTTGATATGGCTCACCAACACTGCGTAAATAGTCGACATAACCGGAAAGATCAGCGATAGACAAACTATCGATTGGAAACTCAAGTGCGCGGATTTCAGTTGCCGACAAAAAAGTTTTCCATGAGAAATTATTATGTTGACTCATATCGATGCTTTGATCGTGGATGTTTTTAACTGAGGCGTTGGTTAATACCCACTCGCCGTTTTTTTGTAAACGGGCAACATCAGCACGAATATAGGTCAAGAGCTGATGCTTCTCATTAAACTCAAAAATTTCGATATCTGATGGCAAGCGACCATATTGAATGTCGCCTACTCTAACAAAAAATTGCTTGTTACGTGACCAAAAACCATCGCCTCCAGCCAGGCTAAGCCCGGATGTTTTCATCGAATGCATACGCAATGCCTGTTGTTCGAATGTTGGTGCTAGCCATTGCTCAAAGACCAGCGCTGCCAGCAAAATAAGCACTCCGACTTTAAGCAATGAGACAACAATTCGCCGGATTGACATACCCGCTGCGCGCATTGCCATCAGCTCTCCGTTGTTGGCCAGTCCTACCAACGCAATCACGCTGCCAACCATTGCCGATACTGGGGCGAGCATGGTAATCCGTTTGGGGATGGTGAGCAGCACAAACAAAAAAGCATCACTGATTGTATAATCTCCATCGCCAACATCGTCCAGTTGATTCGCCAGTTCCAGAAAGCTAAATAATACGATGACCACCAACATAATCAGCAACCAGCCTTTTAATACATGGATAGCAATATAACGGTCTATGGTGTTGAATAAATAACTCATGCCATTACCTGTCGTTTACGCCGCAGAAGTTGCAAATAAGGCCATCCCATCATTACAAAAATAGCAATTAACAACAGAGCTTCCGGCCACCATAAGCCGGGAATCGCTCCCACTACGCCGTCTTTTACCCACGATTTTGCTATTCCTGTTAAATTAAAATAGAGCGCATAGAGAACAATCGCCCAAACAGCTTTTGAGTAGCGGCCTTGACGTGGCTTGGTCCGTGACAACGGCACCGCCAAAGTTCCGAGCAGTAAAGTCGCCAGCGGTCGCGTCAAGCGCCATTGAAATTCAGCACGATCTTTGGGCAGTGATGAATGTCTTAAAGCCATTGTATGAGCAGATTTGGCTTTATAACCAACCGAGTTATCAACTTCACCGATCGGTAACGTTAGTGTAGAAAAATGTAAAACCACATCAATGGGTTTACGTTGATCCATGTCATAACTGTAACCATTATGGAAAATCAATTCACGTGGTTTACCCGGCTGAGTTGCAGGTCTAATTGCATGCTCAGCACGAATCACCTGAGTCCTCTGCTGATTTTTTGTGGAGAAAAAAACATTATTTAAGCGATTTTGACGTGGTTCAACAGAACCCGCATAAATTACAAAGCTATTATCTTCATCTTTGTCTATGGAATAAAAATGTTCAGCTTTTATATTGTTAAGATCAAAGTTGTCTTTCGACTGCGCTTTCATCTGATAAATATATTCATAGGCCCAAGGTCGGACATACATGGACAACACGCCCACAACTATAGCAACCAGCAAGGAAAAACTGGCAACTACTTTGAGGATGCTGAACTCACTCATTCCGGCATTATAAAGTGCGATCACTTCGTGATCAGCATGCATACGCCCGATACCAATCACCACCGCAAGAAATAAAGCCATTGGGAATAACAGTTCAACTGCAATCAGCGTCTCATACCCAATCAACTGAAAAACATCCGCATAAGGCATGCCGACTTGTGCTGCTTCAGCCAAGTGACGTGTTGCAGAATAGCCAACAAAGAGCAACGTTAACAAAGCTCCAATAAACACACTGGGCCAGGCAATCTCGCGGGTAATATAGCGATCGATAATCAAATTAGTAACCGATTTTATTAAATTCACAGTACTGGCCCACATGTATCACAAGTTTCGTAGTGAGGACTCGCAAAGTCGTGTGGTGACAAGGCGCGCGATAGTACGTCTGCGCATCCACGCTGAGTGCAACTCAGTCGATACACGGCACTGTGACTCCACAGTAGAAAGCTTGTGAGAAATGCGGACTAGGAGGCTGTCCGAGAATAGAAACCTACTACGGAAAAGCGGATTTTGGTCCATTTTTCCGATTAAATTCGTTCAATACAGCAAGTATTCGCCTCATTTAATCGAAAAAATGGACTCAAAACCGCTTTCCCTCGCTACGGCTTCTATTCTCG
>JAZGEP010000062.1:0-3663 GCA_036478815.1 Methylococcales bacterium | reverse complement strand
AATACAATACCATTAAAATCACCTGTAGTTGTGGCGAAACTATTGAGACCAGATCAACGCTTGGTCGTGATTTAACAGTTGAAGTTTGCTCTTCATGCCATCCTTTTTACACAGGAAAGCAGAAAATTGTTGATTCCGCTGGACGTGTTGATAAATTCCGTCGTAAATACGCTAAATAAACAATATCAATCAGCAATCGCTAGGAGGCTGTCCGAGAATAGAAACCTACTGCGGAAAAGCGGATTTTGGCCCATTTTTCCGATTAAATTCGTTATATACAACAAGTATTCGCCTCATTTAATCGAAAAAAAGGACTCAAAACCGCTTTCCCTCGCTATGGCTTCTATTCTCGGACAGCCTCCTAGTAGTCATGATGCCTGTTAGTTTAGATGTTTTCGCTGGTATTAAAGCCATGCTTTAGCCAAACAATACGCGTTTGTGTGTTGATGTGTCACGCAGGCTCAATCGATTGTCTGTATTGAGTGTTCTCTAAGGCTATTAAATCCCGAACCTGTTGAATTGTTGCACGTTCTGTTAACGAGCCTTTGGTTCTGGCTCTGTTGTTGCGAAGATATTTTAGTGGCAGCAAATACAATTCAATCGATATTTTATCTACTCGCAGGCACAAGCGTGAATATGATTCCAGCTTACCTTTCGGAGAAGTGACCTCGTGAGATTTCTCATCAAACGGGATTTCAGCATCCAGTAAAGTGATGATGACGGCTTCTGGTGTTTCGGCGAACACTTGCAACATCACTGGGCTATGTCGGCCTGCCGCGCCTGTGAACACTGGCCCTGTTAATCGTGGCGAAAATTGTTCGAGAAATTCCATTGCCTCTAGTGCAACCCGCCGTTGCTGTGCCAGAAATGTGTGATGTTGCTCTCCAGAATACATTCGATGATATAGCTCCATCGCATGATCAATTTCTTCATTGCGAGGCAGACTAGTATCAACGCTGGATGCTCCAAAATTATTGGCTGCTTTTAGTTTGGCGAACTGATAATCCCCAATACCTTCTTCAATAATCAGCCGAGCAGCTTCTTGTGCTATTTGCTGACGACTATTTTGCTCGGAACGCTTAGAATAATGATTCAACTTCATTGTCGTTATCCTTTGAATCAGGAGAGTCTGGGCGCGAGGGAGTTGCATATTCAAACGGTGCAAATTCAGATCGAAATATCTCGGTAATTGAATTCGACGCTGACTCAGGTGCGAGTAAACCGGTTTCCGGATCAATTTGAACTTGCACAATGTTTTCTGACTGTTGGAAGTTTTTTTCCGGAATGTTGTTGAGTGCTTGCTGCATAAAATTAATCCACATTGGCAATGCAGCAAGACTACCTGTTTCTTTTGATCCTAGCGGTATTGATGAATCAAAGCCAACCCATGCGCTTGCGACCAGATTAGGTGAAAAACCATTAAACCAAGCATCACGCTGATCATTTGTAGTGCCGGTTTTGCCAGCAAGATCCGAACGGCCAATGGCATTTGCTTTTCGCGCAGTGCCTTGACGAACCACATCTTGTAACATCGAGTGCATAATATAATGCACGTCTGGGTCGATAATCCGGGGTGCCGGTTTAGGGCATGAATCACAGGCTGCTTTTGGTTCAGCCTGGAACAACACATCGCCATCGGCAGACTCAATACGTTCAATAAAATATGGGTCAATACGGTAACCACCATTGGCAAATGTGGCAAAGGTTCTTGCCATTTGCAATGGCGAAGCTGTTCCACTTCCGAGCGCTAGTGTTAAGCTTTTCGGGAGTTGTTGTTTGGGAAAACCAAAATTAATCGCTTTGTTGCGTACTGTGTTAATGCCAATATCTCGCATAATACGGATTGATACCAGATTTCTTGAAGTTCTCAATCCTACGCGCAAACGAGTTGGTCCAGCGAATTTGTGTCCAAAATTTTCCGGACGCCATTCATCACCGTCGTCCCTGGCATCATGAACGATTGGTGCATCATTAATCACGCTGGCAGCAGTGAAGCCTCGTTCAAGTGCAGTTGTATAAACAATCGGTTTGAATCCAGAACCTGGTTGGCGTTGGGTTTGAGTCACCCGGTTAAATTTGCTTTTATAAAAGTCAAATCCACCTTGTAAAGCTGTAATGGCTCCATTGTCAGGATTAACGGCAACCAATGCACCTTCGACTTTTGGTACTTGTGCCAGCTTCCAAACACCCTTGGCATCTTTTCTGATGCGAACAATTTCACCAATACTGGTAATCTGACTGGTTTGGGTTGGTTTTTTTCCGAGCTCGCCCTGAGACAAATAAGATCTGGCCCATGCCAGCCCTTTCCAATCAATCGTTCTGTATTGATTGGGCCTTGTATACACTGTGATCGATTGCTGTTTAACAGCGACAACGACTGCGGGATAAGTATCTCCAATTGGGCTATAGTCTTCTATCGCTTGATCCCATTGCGCAGGGTTGTTCGCGGTGAAATCATCAATCTTGGCAATTGCTCCAAAATAACCATGTCGTTCTGTATACGCATGTAATGCCAGCCTCAATGCATCCTCAGCCATTTCCTGACGTTCAGAATTGATAGTGGTATAAACATGATAGCCCTTGCTATAAGCATCTTCCCCATACCCGTCCACCATGAATTTGCGAACCATTTCAGAAACATAAGGCGCTAATCTTTTGGATTGTTCATGATGGATTTTGGAAATAACGGGTTGTTGCAGTGCTTGTTGATAATCTTGTTGACTGATATGACTCAGCTCCAGCATACGACGCAATACATAATCCCTGCGTTGTTTGGCTCGTGTCGGATTGGAAACCGGGTTGTCAGTAGAGGGTGCTTTGGGTAAACCGGCAAGAATAGCCATCTGATCCAGATTTAAATCAGCAACTTTTTTTCCGAAGTAGATATATGCTGCCGCGCCAATGCCGTATGCATGATGCCCCAAATAGATTTTATTCAGATAAAGTTCCAGAATTTCCTGTTTAGAAAATTGATTGTCTATCTTAAGTGAAAGAAGTATTTCCTTGAATTTACGTTCAAACGTTTTTTCATTCGAAAGTAAATAGTTGCGCGCAACTTGCATGGTAATCGTGCTACCACCTTGTTTTTTTTGCCCAGTTCGAATATATGAAATTACGGCTCTGAGCAACCCTTGATAGTCAACCCCGGGATGTTGATAAAAACGATCATCCTCGGCTGCCAAAAACGCATTGATTAGACTTTCTGGGATTTCATTAAGTGAAACGGTCACTCGTTTTCGATCACCGAATTGACTGAGTAGTTTCTCGTCTTGCGTGTAAACCCTCAATGGAAGCTGATATTTAACCTGTTTTAGTCGACTGATATCAGGTAGTTGTGATTCATAGTGACGATAGAGTACATAGCCACCAATACTTGCCAGGATTACCAGGAAAACAAGCAAAACAAAGAACAGTTTCAGCCATTTAAACATAGGTTGGTGAGTTGATATCAATCGGTCTAGTAGAAGCAGGATGAGGTGCGAGCAGTCAGTTTAACAGATTGTATGCAATGATCGAAACTACTAACTTTCAACTATTTAACTAAAGTTTCGGAGTTCATATTTTTCGGTAAGCAATTGAATAAAAACAAATAATTGTTACTCCCAAGCTAAAACCTGAATGTATTGACTCGCACTAATACAATTGTAACCCATTGATTTTATT
>JAZGEP010000061.1:0-2637 GCA_036478815.1 Methylococcales bacterium | reverse complement strand
CACAATACGCAATTGGGAGCCAATCACCGTCGTTTATCTCAATCCGGAGAAACAAAACACTGAAATAGTGAAGGACAAGGCAGCATGATTTTTAACTTTAGGCGACAACTATCTTGAAATCCACCGTCTCTCTGATCCTTTGAATATGGCAGTTGGACTTGCTTGCATTTCGCCTATAAACCCTCAATCAATATTGCATATTGAAGAAGCACGATCATCGATACCCTCTGATTTCCAACCTGTAAGAAGAGAATATATTCTAACAGTGGACAGAAACAAACCGGGTAACAGTGTGGCTACTAAAAGAGGGAGAGACTCCATAAGGTTTTATAAAAACAATGGAGGTAAACTTGCAACATTCCGACAAGATCTGGATGAGTATCCGCCAAAAGTTTTTCTTGAAAATCGTGGCAGGGCGCATGTAAAACCAATTAAATCTGGTGATAACCAAAGAGCTGGCAATGACATACAAAAATTCATTACAGGGTTACCAGGTACGGCAGCAAATAATGCTACTTACAAAGACGGTGACCAGGTTGAAATCGTGGTTCCTAACTTTTACGGTCTATTCTGTCGAGATGCATTTTAGAGATTATCAATATGCAAGTAGCTAAATTTGAAGACAGCCTATATACCCGTCTCATTTATGTCATGGGATCAGCAGAAGCTGTCTCTTCCAGCGGTGACGTGTTCATCGACGTTGGTGATGATTATTTCCAACAATTTCAACAAGACCTTGTTATTATCTTTACTATAAAAACGCTTAGTGGTCTGGAATTAGAAGTCAGACTTGATGAGACGGTTCCTTCAGACACTGATATATTGCTTTCGATGCAGATGCCTTTTGTTGTTAAAGGCGATGAAGTAACACCTGAAGGTGATCGGGGCGCACTTATTGTGCTAGGAAATATTTGCCCAACAGTTGCTATTCCGAAAGGAGATTACCTGCTGACAGTCTATCAAACATTCACCGGAGAATATCCTTTATCAGGTCATTCAGAAAATGTCAGCGATGAAGATAAACTATGGGATCCGGATGTACCTATATTGATGCGCATGTACTTTAATTCGGTTGATTCAGCGGAAGGAATCGCGGCTAAATCTCACTGGCATCCGTCCAAAGAGTTTGGTCGCTAGTTCCAGCCTTCATAATGTTTCAAACCTCGAAATTCGGGAAAACAGGGAACAGACACGTTTTATCACAAATCTTAATAAATTAAACGTGGCCTGTCCTAGTCTGTCGAAATGGGAATTACGGTGACAGTTTACGAAACCACCCAAAAGATGCGAATCTATAATAAAAAAGATGCAATATTTGGTATTGAGTAAACTGTCACCGTAAATAATACGTTTTCGCATTTTTATTCCCCATCGATAAATACTTTTACGCATCGAGCTGAACAAACAAACCCGGCTGGTCACATCCGAGCACAGTCAAAGGACAATACACATTATCCATCATCTGCTTGAAAGCCCGATCCACAATGTTGGCGCGCTGCAAACTCTGAATTGAAGAGTCTTGATGATCTGCCATATCAGCTGCTTTAATTAAAATGAGCCGATCCGCATTCAGTTTTGCACACAGCCATGCAGCAAGAGAATCTGCACTGACATCCCAACTGGCTGCAACCTGATCTTGTTGTAATTCCTCAAGAAAAGGCAGCCAGATCATCGAAAAAAAACCTTGATCCAAGTGTTTTTTGATAGTCTGAACCGTCTCACAACACTCAAAATCCGGGGACAAACCCGCTAGCATCAAACCATATTGGCGCATCGCCAGTATTGCCATGTGATGTGCAGTTTCATCACTAAACTGCCATTGTGTTTGCAGATCACGCACTTGATCAGCAAACGATCCACCGCCAGGCACAATCACGATGGCTTGTTTTGACGCTGAGAGTATTTCCAGCCATTCCAGCAATCGTCCGTCTGTTGCCAAGCTGCCGCCTATTTTTACTACCCAGAGCATGTGATTTGGCTGAGTTGCAACTCTTGAAAAATACTAGCCAACATTTTCTACAGTTTGCTCTAACACTTTAAACAAGGCTTCAGCTTTATCGAATGTTTCCTGATATTCTGCTTTTGCATCAGAGTCAGCCACAATACCACCACCTGCCCAAAAGCGTATTTGTCCGTCCGTGTGGATCAAGGTGCGAATCACAATATTACTATCCATATTGCCATCAAAACCTATCCAACCGATACCTCCACAATAAACTCCTCGACGATGTGGTTCCAGCTCTTCTATTATTTCCATGGAGCGTATTTTAGGTGTGCCTGTAATCGAGCCACCTGGAAAACAGCCACGCAGCAAATGCAAGGCATGGCGATTGGCTTCTAATTTTCCACGGACTGTACTGACCAAATGGTGAACTGTGGCAAAACTCTCTACATCAAACAAATTGGGTACTTCAACTGAGCCGATCGCGCTATTTTTACCAAGATCATTGCGCAACAAATCAACGATCATCACATTTTCCGCTCTGTCTTTTGGACTATTGGAGAGCTCGTCAATCAATTGTTGATCCTCATCTGGATTTGATCCGCGAGGACGAGTGCCTTTGATTGGTTTGGTTTCTATGTTTTCATCCGTGACTGCAACAAAGCGTTCCGGTGAAGAGCTTAAAATCTGCACTT
>JAZGEP010000060.1:0-3259 GCA_036478815.1 Methylococcales bacterium | reverse complement strand
CTTTTTGCTCCTGACCAACGCAATCTCAATCGTTACGTAGAATGACTATGTGCCTCTTGAGATAGTTCGGTCAGAAACAAAAATCCTGCGCAATCTTGGTAACTTTATTCCGTCAAACCACCTAAGGCAACGCGCAATAAATAATCCACCAGTATTACTTGTCTTATTGCCTGTCTTCTGCGTTGCAACTTCGGTTACATAGCCCGCTATGCTCTCTACGTTGCGCCTTGAAGACAAACAACAATCCTGCGCAATACTGGTGGGTTATTTATTGCGCGTTACCTAAGAAGAAGCGCTTAGTATCGGGTTGGTCTTTTTACTGGTGTAAAAAATGTGCTTACCGATTTTAGGGCCTTTCTCCATTGAGCGCTTCCAATATGGATTGACATAATCTGCGTGATACCACAATGCGCCATGGGTAGGATCAGCGTTGGTTTCATTAAAGACTTCTGCTGCCACCAGTATACTTTGTCTCCATGAGCGTTGATTGCGTGGTTGGTCACTTAACCCATCACACCACCAAGAGAACTGACAACGAAAGCGCTTACCTTCTTCGCCCTGTTTTACAACGCCACACACCGATTTCGGAAAACCCGCATGATTCACTCGATTAAGGACAACATGGCCAACTGCTTTTTGCCCGGCGCTGGTTTCACCTCTAGCCTCAAAGTAGAGGTTGAGTGCCATACACTGTAGCTCTGAAAGACTGTGGTTTTCCTCGCGGTCTTGGTCACTATTGTGAGATAGCAGATAGGGAACCAAAATATTGTATTTTACAGATAACTGTTTTACATAGTTTTTGAAACCAAAGCGAACAATTTGAGGTACATCAACCGCAGATTGAAGCTGCTGAGGAGGTTTGCTTGTTGATGGTACTAACTGCGTTGCAGAAAGCGCATTGATAGCGTGCATTTGATGATTCACTTGTTGGCTGTCATCAAATTTGAAGCTTGCGTTGGGGGTGACAGGCAGATAGACCAAGTCCTGAATGTAAGCGACACCACCTATGATCAGAAGTGAGATTATAGCTGGTACCAAACATGTGAATTGCTTGTACAAATGCACTGACATTGATGATTCCTGAAGCATTGAGAACCTTATTCATTTGGTACCCAAAATTTTTATTGTTGGGCAAGATTATAAAAGATTCTCTGTCAAAGTAAAAAGACAGGATTGCTTATTGGCCTGTTAGTTGTTATGTAATAGTATAGTTTAATATTGAATTTCAATATCTTGATGCTCATATCTAATGTTATTAATAGATTGAGTGATCAGATAAAAACGGTAGGAATTGCGCATTTTGTGCAACACATCTCATCACTATCAAGCCCCTCAAGGGGACAAAATGATATTAATTCAACGGATTAACGTTAATACAGAGAGTTTTCTATGGGCATCTTTGTCACACGTTCCTAACCAATTAATCGACCCAGCCATTCTGAAATACGTTGATCTAACCAGTAAATTATTCGTGCTGGACTAGAACCTTCAATAAAACCAATATGCCCACCGCTTGCAGACAATTCCAGCGTTGTTGTCACAGAAAGCTCTGAGTCATGCGGCACGACTTCCTTGGTCATAAATGGATCATCTTGTGCCTGAATGATCAGGGTCGGACGGTTAATTAAACCCAGGAATGCACGACTGCTGCAACGCTGGTAATAATCATCTGCTGAGTGATAATCGTGCAGTGGTGCGGTGACATAGTGATCAATATCGCGAAAACTCACATAATTACTCAATTGACCCAGTGCCTGTAACTGTTCGGCTTGTTGCGACAAGCCATTCTGTTGAAAATACTCAAGACGTAGGTTTACACAGCTGCGCATGTGCCGTAGTAATCGGTATTGATAGCTCCGGGAAAACCCCTGATTCATGTGGTCGGCACACAGATCAAGGCGAAACGGTACACTGACCGCAACAGCACCAACCAGATCCAATGTTTGTTGTTCACCCATCCATTTGAGTAACACATTGCCGCCTAATGAATACCCCACGACAAATAGAGGAGTCTGTGGCTCGCGTTCACGCAGCACTTGATAAAGAAAGTGAATATCATCAGTTTCACCAGAATGATATCCACGCACAGCCCGATTCGGAGTGCCACTGCAACCACGAAAATTCAACGCAGCACTGCGCCAACCTTGATTCTCTAACACTTCCTGTAATCCGGTGACATAGTCTGAACGGGAAGACCCAGCAAGGCCATGCATGATAATCACCAGTGGACTGTTGCTGGAATCCAATTCTAGCCCACACCAATCCACATCAAGAAAATCATTATCCGGTGTTTGAATGCGCTCACGTTGCCTGACAATGCCATTGCCTCGAGAGACTAAAGCAGGCCATAGTGTTTGCAAATGCGCATGCGGCAACCACCAGGCAGGTTTAAAAGAACTGGAAATGATCACAGAATTTATATGAGGTGGATAACGCTAAATTTAGCTGCCCGAAAAGTGGCGTTAGTTTTGAGCAACCACGGAGCGGAGCATAATGCACAAAACAAAGGAGGCTTTTTTGGCCAGCTGTAATGTTTTAGGTTTCATTTTATGACCCACGCTCCAAAAATAAAACTTAGCCCCATCAAACCCGGAGTTACCATGAGAACAGGCCACCAGGAACTATAAATTATTTTTTTCGGTAACTTATCGGGATAGATATACGCAATTACACCAGACAAGACCCCACATAATGTTACTGCTATAACCCCCAAGATGCCAACGCTCATTGATAGCGCCATAGCAAATGCTCCGGCATTGCCTGAATTTTCATCAACCTTGGAGAGTAAGTTAAAAACAAACGCTATGGTCGCTATAAAACTAAATACGCCTAGAGATAAACTTAATAAATACAAGATACGATGCATCTAGTGCTCCGACAATTTTGATAAATAGACGGAGTTGAGAAGTAGTGAGCTGCAAGGCGCGTGTGCAGCACTAGCAGAACTAATGTAAGCGAGTGCAACGTAGCAGATGGCCACATATCGATTTCGTCTATTCATCATTCCTGTGTTGACGGAGTACTAGTATCTGAAACGAGACTATGAGTCATAACAATCAGAGTGGCAATTGAGGATTGACAGATTTGAAAGGCGTATTCAATTGTAAGCATTCATATGCAAAGTTTAAATATTTTCCTGATTAGAAAGAATCGTCAGCCAAAATATATTCCATTTAAAAATAAGACCTAGTAATTGCCAACCAAAACCACTAAAAGGATTTGTAGGCTATGAATCCCGCGAAATTTCACTTTTCTCGGT
>JAZGEP010000059.1:0-17315 GCA_036478815.1 Methylococcales bacterium | reverse complement strand
TGCAATAGCTGGGGTATTAATGCACGTCAGTAATGCTAACTATTAAATCAAGAAGAGTCTTTCAGATGTTATCGCTAACACGAAAAAAACAAGCACTGGTTGGGATAGATATTAGTTCTGCGGCAGTTAAGCTGCTTGAATTCAGTAAAAATGGATCGCGGATAAAAATTGAAAACTATGGAGTGGCTCCGCTACCACAAGATATCGTTGTTGATCGAAATATTGCAGATATCGGTGTATTGGCTGACGCCATTACTGCTGTCATCAAGCAATCGGGAACTAAAGTAAAAAATGCTGCTGTTGCGGTGGCAGGATCATCCGTTATTACCAAAGTTATTTCCATGTCTGCTGGACTCAGTGATAAGGAGATGGAAGAACAGATAGAGTTAGAAGCTGATCAGTATATTCCATACTCACTGGATGAAGTGAATCTGGATTTCGCGATTCAAGGAGAGACTGAAGACAAGCCAGATATGGTTGATGTCCTGCTAGCAGCTTCTAGAAGAGAAAACGTCGAAGACCGGGTTGCTGCATTGGAGATGGCAGGACTGAAACCGGTGATTGTCGATGTAGAAGCCTATGCCGTAGAAAATGCATTTAGCTTGTTAGAGGATCAAATCGAAGGTAATGATCTGGATCGTGCAGTGGCAGTCGTGGATATTGGCGCGACCATGACCACTTTTCACGTCATGCATAAAGGCCGCATTATTTATACTCGCGAACAAGGCTTTGGTGGCAAGCAGTTAACTGAAGAAATTCAGCGTCGCTATGGCTTATCCTACGAAGAAGCGGGCTTGGCTAAAAAACATGGTGGTTTGCCAGACAATTATGCTGCAGAGGTTCTGGATCCATTTAAAGATGCATTAGTGCAACAAATTGGGCGAGCTTTCCAATTCTTTGCATCCTCAAATACGCACCGAGAACTTGAACAAATAGTTCTTGCAGGAGGTTGTGCGTCGATTCCACAGGTTGATCGTGCCGTAGAGCAGCAATTGAAGCTTGAAACGGTCATTGCCAACCCTTTTCTTAATATGCGTGTATCCAATAAGGTCAGTACTCAGAGTCTGGGTAATGATGCGCCAACGTTGATGATCGCAGCTGGCCTTGCCTTAAGGAGCTTTGACTAATGGCTAAAATAAATTTATTACCATGGCGTGAAGAACTCAAGAAACAGAAACAAAAAGAGTTTATCACTTCTATTGGATTAGGGATGCTCTTTGCAGCGTCAGCAATGTTTTACGTTCATATCCATATCAATGGACAGATTGAAAAACAGCGAGGACGCAATCAATTTATTACCGAAGAAATCGCAAACCTGGATACCAAAATCAAGGAAATTGCAAAACTGGATACCAAGAAAGCCAACATGGTTGCGCGCATGGAGGTTATCCAAACATTACAGATTAGTCGTCCACAAGTTGTGCATTTATTCGAAGAAATTGCACTGACTATTCCTGAAGGTGTGTATCTGGAGAACTTGAAACAATCCAGCAACAGTCTTTCAGTCGGGGGTGTTGCTCAGGCTAATTCAAGAGTCTCTGAATATATGCGCAATGTTGACGCTTCTGAATGGTTACAGAGTCCAGATCTTAAAGTGATAACGGCTAACAAGAAAGCATTTAAGAAAGGCGACTCACAACGTGTGCAAGACTTTAAATTGCAACTACGTCAAGTCAGTCCTCAAACATCACAAAACAGTAAAGGTTAAGTCATGGATCTCTCGGAAATTAGTTTAGATTTTGATGACGTTGGTAATTGGCCTGCACCGGTCAGAATCATCAGTATTGTATTGGCTGCTTTAATAGTCATAGGTGCATGGTATTACTTTGATTCCCAACATCAATGGGTGGAGCTCGAAGCAGAGCAAAACAAAGAGATTGATCATAAGCGCACGTTTGAACTCAAACAGAAAAAAGCCGCACAGCTACACGACTATCGAGAACAATTGAATCAAATAGAAGATTCGTTAGGCGTTATGCTCAAGCAATTACCAGACAAAACTGAAGTTGCCAAATTGCTGGTTGATGTTTCCCAAACCGGTTTGGGCAATGGATTGGAATTTGAATTGTTTAAGCCTAAAGGCGAACAAAAAAGAGAATTCTATGCTGAATATCCTATTGATATTCGTGTTATTGGGGATTATTTGCAACTGGGTAACTTTGTTTCCGGTGTTGCAGCATTCCCACGTATTGTCACCATATCAGATGTGCAAATTTCATCACACAAGAAAAGTGGTTTGTTAGCCATGCAAGCCGTCGTTAAAACCTATCGCTATCTTGAAGATGAAGAAATCGCCAGTGCAGCAGCATCCAAGAAAAAACGTAAAAAGAAGAGGTAAACAGTAATGACCAGAGATAATGCTCGAATAAGCCGGTTGCCTCGTGCTCTATCAGCAACCATTGTGGCAAGCACATTAATAACCATGTTTGGGTGTGCACAACAGGAATATTCTGATCTTCAGCAATATGTTAACGAAGTCAAGGCAAGACCTCCTGTGCCCTTGGAATCTTTGCCTGAGATGCAACCAGTGATTGCCTATGAATTTGTTCCTGAAGGTTTGCGTAACCCATTCATACCGTTCACAAGGGAAGTTACAGCAACAGATATGCCGCTTTATAGCGGGGTAAGACCAGATGCCAGCCGACCCAAGGAAGAACTTGAGATGTTTGCTCTGGATGCGTTGAGAATGACCGGAACTCTAGAACAAAACAATGTTATCTGGGCACTGGTTAAAGATTCTGAAAACAAGATTCATCGCGTTTCCGCAGGTAATTATTTAGGTAAACATGATGGCCGGATTCTGCGCATTACAGAGGACAAAGTGGAGTTAGTAGAGATTGTTCCGGATGGTCCCGGGGCATGGCGCGAACAACAAGCATTCCTGGTTATAGGATAAAGATAAGGCACAGATTATGAGTTATTATGAGATAAAGAAAATGGCATTACGCAGAAGTTTACCAACCTGCTTGTTGCTTGTTGCGTTTGTTGTTATTGGGCAATCGCAGGCAATGGCAGAAGCAAGAAATCTTACTTCGTTTGAATATGCTTCATTGCCTGGAGCAAAACTCCAGTTTGAATTAGGGTTTAATTCACAGGCAATTAATCCGAAAGCATTCCAAACAGATAATCCAGCACGACTCGTGTTGGATTTTCCTGGTGCTTTATCCGGTCTGAAAAAAAAGCTGATTAAAGTTAATACAGGGGTTGTTACCCATGTCAATGTTGTTGAAGCTGCTGGTCGAACCCGCGTAGTCTTTAATCTTCTCAAGCCTGTTAAGTATGATGTTGACATGCAGCAGTCCAAAGTGATGTTAACACTGAACTCCAAGCAAACAATCAAGAAAATTGATGCAGTGTATCCATCATCTAAATCTGCAGATAGAAAAATAACTGCTGCAGCTTTACCGCCTCAATCAATTGAGAATATCGATTTTCGACGCGGCACAAATGGTGAAGGTCGAATCCTGATTACATTGGGTGATCCGAATACGATTGTCAATATGCGCGAAGAAGGCGGACGTGTTGTACTGGTATTTGCCGATACATTGCTACCCAAAAATCTGGCAAAACAATTTGATGTCAGTGATTTTGCAACACCAGTACAATCGATTGAAGCAACCACAGATGGTCATGGAACAAAAGTAACCATTGTTCCTGGCACCACTGATTTCGACTATCTTTCTTATCAGTCAGATAAAAATTTGACGATCGAAGTTCGGCCCTTAACCAGAGCTGAAAAAGAAATTCAAAAAAAGGAAGCGTTTAAGTATGAAGGTGAACGCTTGTCTTTGAATTTTCAGGATATTGATATCCGTTCAGTACTACAAGTGCTTGCTGACTTTACCAACCAGAATCTGGTTGCCAGTGATACTGTCAAAGGAAAAATCACATTACGCTTAAGCGATGTCCCTTGGGATCAGGCACTTGCAGTGGTCTTGAAGTCTAAAGATTTGGCAATGCGTAAAGAAGGCAATGTGATATTGGTTGCCCCATCAGCCGAAATTAACAAGATGGAAAAATCTGAACTGGAAGCATTGGCTACAAAAGAGAAATTGGAACCACTGCGTACCGAGATTATTCAAGTCAATTATGCTGATGCAGGACAAATTGCAACTGTATTAACCGGTGTTCAATCATCGAATCAGTCAACTAATAACGGTGCTAATTCAACAACACCATCCTATGTCCCTGAAACATCGATTTATGACAATGGCGGTGGGTCGGTTGCTGGTGGTTCAATTATGTCGGAACGAGGTACAGTGACTATTGATGAGCGCACCAATGTACTGATTGTTAAGGATACAGCTCGAAATCTTGAAGCGATTCGTAAACTGGTTGATCAACTTGATAAACCAGTGCGGCAAGTGCTAATTGAGTCACGTGTAGTGATTGCAACTGACGACTTTACCAGAGAGTTGGGTATTCGATTTGGTGCGAATGGACGTAACTTTACTCCAGGTGATGGCAGCGAGAAAGGCTTTGATATTGGTGGGGCAAGTACAAATGGTTTGATTTCAGATCTACCTGCAGCAGTTGGCTTGGGAAGTGGTGGTGCACTTGGACTGACTATCTTTAAGGTTGGCAGTTTTCTGCTCAATCTAGAGCTTTCAGCGCTCCAGGTTGAAAACCGTGGTGAAGTGTTGTCCAGCCCACGCATCATAACTTCGGATAAAACCCGAGCAAGAATCGAACAAGGTGTAGAAATTCCTTATGCGACAGTAAGTTTGGAAGGAACCAGCACGCAGTTCAAAAAAGCGGTACTTGCACTTGAAGTGTTGCCACATATTACTCCAGATAACCAAATCGTCATGGAGTTAAAGATTACCAAAGACACCCGTGGCGCCTTAACACCGGATGGTATCGCCATTGATACACGCGAAATAGAAACCACAGTACAGGTAGAGAATGGCGAAACGATCGTGCTGGGTGGTATCTACGAAAACACTAAAAGTCGCACTGTTAATAAAATCCCCATATTAGGTGATTTGCCAGGAATTGGTTTCTTGTTTAGAAAAACCAATGTGACTGATGACAAAAAAGAGTTGCTGATTTTCATTACACCAAAAGTACTTGATGAAAAGCTGACTGATCTCTAGACTATGTACTAAGAAACGTGCATGGAATAACTTGAACAATTATGACACAGGATGATTGTTTCTGACTTGATGATCTCAAGAGGCGCATAGTTGTTCTACGCAACGATTGAGATCATCAAGTCGGGAGCAATAAGACATATCAGAATGTTCAAGTTATTTCATGCACGTTCCTAAGCAGTTTTTTATTCCCGAGTGGGTTTAAAGAGCCAGTAGAAAACCTCCTTCGGGAGGTTTTCTTTTTATTTGGTGTTGACTCTTCGTACGCACAATTTCATTTCAGTGTGCTTGTTTTAGGAGCGTGGAGAGTAGAGTGGCCTGAAAGAGAAATGGCGATTGATGACTATCTCAAGACAATATGACAATATATATCTGATTGGGCCAATGGGTGCAGGAAAATCAACGATTGGTCGGCAGTTAGCTAAAGCTCTGAGTTGTTCATTTGTTGATAGTGACCGCGAAATTGAGGCTAGAACAGGGGTCTCGATAGCCACAGTGTTTGAGTATGAAGGTGAGTCTGGGTTTAGGAAACGTGAACAGCTGATTGTTGAAGAAAAAGTCAAACGATCTCCAATTATTCTGGCAACCGGTGGTGGAGTTGTTTTGAGTCAAACCAATCGAGAAGCCTTGAAAGCCAATGGTTTTGTTGTCTATCTGACTTGTTCAGTAGACAAATTAATGCGAAGAACCCGCACTGACACAAGTCGTCCTCTGTTGCAAACCAGTGATCGGCGTCAGCGCATTGAGGATTTGATGCGTGAACGAGAGCCTTTGTATCAACAGTGTGCTCATTTTGTAGTTAACACTGGTGAATTCCCGACAAAAAGTGCTGTCACATTAATTTTACGGGCTTTCGAAGAACATAATCAGCAAAACCAAGGAACGTGCATGGAATAACTTGAACAATGATGGCACAGGATTTTTGTTGCTGACGCAACCATCTCAAGAGGCGCATCGTTGGTCTACGCTACGATTGAGATGGTTGCGTCAGGAGCAAAAAGACCAACCAGAATGCTCAAGTTATTTCATGCACGTTCCTGACATGCATTTTTTAGTGCTTGCAGGTGATTTATCCCCTACCCTACATTTCTCACCAGTTGGTGAGATAATCGCACCACCATATTCAATTATCAGGTAATTTTTGAATAAGTGGAATAACAGTGTGTATTTCCGACTGAATAAAATCTCTTGTGGATTCAAAGAGCTAACGAGGACTCATCAAGCTGATGAAAAATACAGCCTCCTAGAGGCCATATCTTGTGGTTTGCTGTTTTAAACGAGTAGTTTATGTACTGTGAATAGTTGTCAGTGGATAAAAGTGCATACCCAGATAATAAATATAAAAACCAATGATTATTCCTGTCAAAAATAACAAGGTAAATATGTAATGAACACGGTCAGTGTTGAGCTGGGTGACAGAAGCTATACTATTAACATCGGTGCCAATCTTCTCACTCAGAATCGATTAGTTGTTGATTTACTGGTTGGTAGTCAGGTAATGATAGTAACCGATACCACAGTGGCTCCCTTGTATCTTGAGCAGGTATTAACTCAGTTTGCTGGTGTTGATCCTGTTGTTGTCACACTTGCCGATGGCGAACAATATAAAACACTGGAAACAGTGACTATCATTTTCGATGCTTTGCTAAAACATCGATTTAGTCGAAATTCGACACTGATTGCACTCGGTGGTGGCGTGGTTGGTGATATCACTGGTTTTGCTGCTGCGTGTTATCAGCGTGGAATTAATTTCATTCAAATTCCCACGACCTTGTTAGCACAGGTAGATTCGTCGGTCGGCGGCAAGACTGGAGTCAATCATCCGCTTGGTAAAAATATGATAGGAGCATTTTACCAACCACTAGGGGTTATTACAGATACTGCGGTTTTGGCAACATTACCTGACCGTGAATTAAAAGCAGGTATTGCTGAAGTTATCAAGTATGGGTTCATTTATGACGCAGCATTTTTTGAATGGCTGGAATTGAACCTTGATAAAATCATCAATCAAAATCAACAAACTTTGGCGTATGCAATACAACGCGCCTGTGAAATCAAGGCGGAAATTGTTGCCGCTGATGAAAAAGAATTAGGTATTCGGGCTATTCTTAACTTTGGGCATACCTTCGGTCATGCAATTGAGACCGGCTGTGGTTACGGCACATATCTGCATGGTGAAGCAGTATCAATAGGAATGTGTCTAGCTGCCGAGCTCTCATACCGACTGGGTAATATTTCTCATTATGAGTTACTTCGTGGTATTCAGTTGCTAGAACGCAGTGGATTACCAACCAGCCTTCCCAAGCAATTATCAGTCGATAACTATTTGAAATTAATGGCGGTCGATAAAAAAAATATTGATGGGGAAATTCGTGTTATTGTGCTCAAAGAAATGGGTTGTGCAGCTTTGCCGCTCTCTATTGATTGCGTTTTACTGAGAAAAACGATACAAGAATATGGTGCAATCAGATCTGATTAACTCTGACTGGAAACAAGCCGATACAGGTAAAGCTAATGTAAATACGCTTCAAAGCCTGTTATCGCCTGCAAGAAAGCAAAAACTTGAGCTGTTGGCCAGTTTGATTAAAACGCAACAGCAGTCTTTGATTATCTGTGGTCCAGAAGGTATTGGAAAGACCACGATTCTTAAACGGCTTGCTAAATCAAACAACACAAAACAGCTATGGAATTATGTTGAATGTGATTCCTCGTTAACCGTTAGCATACTAATGACTCATTTATCATCAGTATTGTCGCTGAATAAAGAACGAACCAGCAAAAAAAACAAATCCAGGGTTGCGCAGAAATTGGCAGGCCAACTCAGCAAGATAGCTAAAAATGGTCATACTGTTGTTTTGGTTCTAGATGATGCAGGGCATTTGCAAACCGGTGTGCTTACTAAACTATTTGCTTTTGCCAGGCAATGCGAGGGATTACAGTTGATTTTGGCAATAACACCGAATGATCTGTTTATTAAACGAACAACAGATTATGTGATTGATGATTGCTATGTCGTTGATATCCCACCACTAACAGAACAGGAAAGTGAATCCTTTACACTCAATTTCCTCCAGGAAAATAAGCAGCGATTTGATTTTGATACATTACCTGAGAATTTCACAACTGAAATCTATCGCAAGTCACAAGGAATTCCGGGCGCTGTATTGCAAGGGCTTTCAAAGATGTCACCGCAATCATTAAGCCTATCTGGTGAAGACAAATTCAGCAATTTGATTTTACTAGGCTCATTAGGGCTAATTGGTTTGTTTATCTGGGGTGGATTAAGTTTTTTGGGCGGACTTGGGAATCACTCAACAAATACCAAATATGTAGATCTAAATAATGCACCCCCACCTCTGGTTGGCATTGATCCCGTATCAAGGCAAACGCTAGAAAAAGATGCGGCTATGGTCGATGAAAAGCTGCAACAAACACCAGTGAGCAATGAAAGTTTCAGAATAACGGCAGATTCATCAATGACATCGGTGGTGCCAACAACCGAGGATATTTTGAATTCAACATTGGCGGATGATGCCGCATCGCTAACAGCGAATGCTGGAATCACTGAGGTTGCTTCTAAAACAGAAAATAATGCATTAGCTGACTTAAAAGCGCCAATTCTGCAACAGGATAAGCCAACTGATGAAACAGATCAAAGCAAAAAAAATTCATCCATTAAGCAACAAACACCCGCTTTAGTTTTTGAAGAAACGTTGAATGATGATCCGAAGAAGCCTAATAAAACTGACGAGATCTTAATATCAGCCCAAACTGTCTTTCCCGGTGTCCATGGACCCAATTGGGTGTTGAAGCAGGATAAAGATAGTTATACTTTACAATTGATGGCATCATCAGAAAAAGAAACTTTATTACGCTATCTCGAACAATCTTCAAAGCTTCACGCTGAAACAGCTTATTACCTTATGAAACTCAAAGGGGAAGATTGGTTCGGTTTGATTTATGGCATTTACCCGACGGTTGCTGCTGCAAAAAAAGCAATGAGACAGTTACCTAAATCCTTTGGTAAACCGTATATGCTAAGAATCAACGAGGTACAAGGCAGAATACAAGAGTATCAGTGAATAAGATATACTCTCCGCACATGAAAATTTAGCACCCAAGGCGCGCACGGCTTGTGTGTAAACTTGGTGCGGATAGCTGCGTTGGAAACCCTTGCTGTAGAATGACTACAGCCAAGGGTTTCTGCCTTGCTCTCCACAACAAATCACCCACCCTAAATGCTGAATTTTCATGCACGTTCCTTACCCTCTACTTTGCCCAATAATAAAGAAGAGCGGCTACATAATTGAAAAACCATCAGGGTCTGGTTTTTTCTTCAAATAAGGATTTGTTGTGTTAAATAATGATTTGTTAATTCGTGCGCTGCAGCGCCAACCTGTGGAAAGAACTCCAGTGTGGATGATGCGTCAAGCTGGGCGGTATTTACCAGAATATCGAAAAGTGCGTGAGCAAGCAGGTGATTTTCTCAGCCTGTGTATGAATCCAGAACTGGCCTGCGAAGTGACTATGCAACCGCTGGATCGCTATCGGTTTGATGCGGCTATATTGTTTTCAGACATTTTAACCATTCCCCATGCGATGGGTCTTGGATTGCACTTTGTGGAAGGCGAAGGGCCAAAATTCAATCATCCAGTAAAAACCGCATCAGACATCAAAGCTCTACCGATACCTGATCCTGAACAAGAACTTGGATATGTTTGCGATGCAGTACGATTAATCCATAAAACCCTGGATTCTCGTGTGCCACTGATTGGGTTTTCAGGCAGTCCCTGGACATTGGCGTGTTATATGGTTGAAGGTGGTAGCAGCAAAGATTTCCGTAAAGTTAAAGGCTTGCTTTACGAGCAACCACAGTTGATGGAACAACTATTGAGCAAATTGACAGTGGCTGTTACAGCCTATCTCAATGCTCAAATTGCCGCAGGTGTGGAAGTGGTGATGGTGTTCGATACCTGGGGCGGTGTACTCAGTACTGAAGACTATCAACAGTTTTCTTTGAACTACACAGCACAGATTGCGCATGATTTACGCCAGGACATACCATCCATGCTGTTTACAAAAGGCGGCGGTCAATGGCTGGAAGCAATGGCCGATGCGGGTTTTAATGGGCTGGGGCTGGACTGGACAACCTCAATAGCCAGCGCACGTGCCCGGGTTGGTGATCGTGTAGCATTACAAGGCAACATGGATCCGATGACGCTGTATGCGCCTCCAGCAGTCATAGAGCAACGGGTTCAGCATGTGTTACAAGAATTTGGTGAAGGCAGTGGGCATGTGTTTAACCTCGGTCACGGCATTTTACCCGATGTTGATCCTCAACATGTTGAAGTAATGGTTGAAGCTGTGCACAAATACAGTCGACAATATCATCGCTGAAACTATGACAAACAATGCTCATCGATTGATCTCATCTTGACCATCCCAGCTCGTATTCCTCACCAGTTGATGAGATGCTCGCTCAGCCATTTGGATTCTCGAGGGAATAATATGAAGAGATGGAATACCAGTGTGTAGTTCTGACTGAATAAAATTTCTTGTGGATTCTATATAGGTAGCGAGGGCTCATTAGGCCAAGAGGCTGTCCGAGAATAGAAGCCGTAGCGAGAGAAAGCGATTTTGAGTCCATTTTTTCGATTAAATGAGGCGAAAACTTGCTGCATTGAACGAACTTTAATCGAGAAAAGGGGCCAAAATCCGCTTTTCCGCAGTAGCTTTCTATTCTCGAACAGCTTCCCAGCAGCTTCGTGAGCATTTATGTTCCAGTAGAAGCTTCGCAGAATGCGATTATTTTCAGCAATGGATCTGTGAAAATGAGCTAAATACATGGCTCGTGTGTGGGAATGAATCTAGCGGCTATCATTGATGATAGCAGTTTTCATGCAATGATTACTTCCAAATGTTTTAGGAATCTGAAATGGCCTATCAAAATCCCTGGAAACTGATTTCCAGGCGCAAGATTTTTGAAAACCCCTGGTTTACAGTTGAAGAAGATCAGGTGATCAATCCTGCCGGAAATGAGGTTAGTTACGGGAAAGTCTTGTTCAACAATATTGCTGTCGGAATTGTTCCGCTTGATGGTGAAAAAAACACTTGGTTGGTTGGGCAATCACGCTATGTCCCAGATGTTTATTCTTGGGAAATACCCATGGGTGGTTCTCCTATCGGAGAAGAACTATTAGAAACAGCTAAAAGAGAATTGAAAGAAGAAACAGGGTTGTCTGCCAAAACCTGGACTCCTTTTTTGCATTTGCATACATCAAATTCGATTACTGATGAAGAAGCCTATGTTTACATTGCTGAAGACTTGCAACTCGGTGAAACAGCATTCGAAGACAGTGAAGATATCACAGTGAAAAAACTGCCTTTGCGAGATGCAATTAAAATGGCTTCAGAAGGACAGATTACCGATGCAATCAGCGCTGCAGCTTTATTCAAGCTTGGTATGCAAAACCAATAGTAGGCAACAAAATTCAGAATGGTTTTTTTATGGGATAAACATTATGAGAGAGTATTTCATAATCCATAGTTTGCAGATAAAGTTTCAATAATATTGTGTGTTCAGTCAAATAACATTTCATTCGTTGTAGTATAGTTGCCAGATTACGTTATTTATGACTAGTATTATTGAAAATATCAAATATAATTCTATCACTTGACAGTCATCTCTAAGGAACTGGTACTAAATAAGTTCCAAGACTGACGCTAACCCGCATTTCTCACCAATTGATGAGATAATCGCTTAGCAACTTGGATTCACAAGGAATTTCATGAAGGAGTAGAATAACAGTATGTATTTCCAACTGAAAAAATTTCTTGTGAATTCAAAGAGCTAGCGAGGACTCATCAGACTGGTGAGAAATGTGGGCCAGGAGGCTGCCCGAGAATAGAGAACCTACTGCTGGAAAGCCCATTTTGGCCAGATTTTCCAATCATTTTCGTTGAAATAGACACACTATTCACCTCAAATGATCGAAATATCTGACTCAAAATGGATTTCCTTCGCTACAGTTTCTATTCTCGGACAGCCTCCTAGCGTTTACTTTGTCAAATAATTGTTCTTGCATAAGGCAGAAAAGTAGGCGTATAACGAGCCATACTATCAATTTCCAGGTACTGAGGCGAGGCAAACAGTCAAGTTAGAATACTCAATCTGTTTCATACGCGTCCCTAAAGATCTCCAACTAGAGGAACGAAGCATATGTGCAAGATTTGGATGGATTTTTAATAGTTTTGCTAACGGCGATTGGGAGCAGAATGTAACAAGGGGACTTTGAGTGTCATCATCACCACTGAAGATTAAAATGGCCAGCTGGAGTGATGTCGGGCGTTTGCGTAAAATAAATGAAGATTCGTTTTGCGTCGATGAAAAGCTTGGCTTAATGTTGGTAGCTGACGGAATGGGCGGACACGAAGCTGGGGAGCTAGCTAGCTGTTTTGCTACAACTGCTTTCAGACAAGCGCTTTTTTCTTGTTTGCAACATAGCAAACAGCATGTTTCAGATGTGATAGGCGATAACGATGATCATGAGAAAACCTGGTTGGACCTACCCAATCCCTTGTTATCTCTGGTTGAGCTTGCAGCGATTCGCGCAAATCGTCTAATCCTGGATTCCAATCATCAAGGTGGTTACAAGGCAAGACAGCGTATGGGAACAACTCTGGTCGGTGTCTGGATGCAACCTGAGTTGCGCGAGTCAGTGGTTTTTAATATTGGCGATAGTCGCTTATATCTTTGGCGAAAGCATCAAATTTCAGCTTTAACCAGAGATCATTCACTTCATCAACAATGGTTGGACTATGGAAAGATCGGTCCAGAACCATCCAAAAATATTATTATGAATGCAGTTGGTATTAGTGAAAAATTAAGGATAGATATGAGAGTGTATGGCTTGAAACACGGAGATATCTTGCTAGCTTGTTCAGATGGTTTAAATGGAATGTTAACTGATGAGCAAATCGCTGTGTTACTAGAAACATATGTAACAGGACAGCAGACTCTTGATGAAGTCAGTAAGTCATTAGTGGCAGAAGCTAATCTACAAGGTGGTGATGATAATATCACCGTAACATTGGCAGCTTGTCAATAAGACTCCAGGATGGCAATTCTTTGTGACTAAGGAAGTGCATGGAATAACTTCCTGATCTCGAGACAGGGTTTTTTTCGTATTCAAGGCGTAGAAACGGGCGCATAGCTGGCTACGCAACTGTTTTTACAACGCGGAAGACGGACAAAAAGACAAGTCATTGTCGTATATTATTGAATCCTCGCTCCTTAACACAAAACAATGTACTATTGCTCACTGAGTTGTAACGATTCAGTGTATCCGTAACCGCTCAGATTGCCCACTATATTGTTCAAGAGCAAGGCGAAAGCGCGGGGTTTACAAGTGTAAATGAGCACTTACAACGACAGCGATTGGACAAAATAGAGAGTAAGCTGAGTAGTTACACTGAGTTAGAGATAATTTTGGTGAGTAAAATGTCAAAAACAAAAAAAACAGTATTAGGATTTCTGACTGTTTCAAGCTTATTAGCATCAATTAGCGCACAGTCTTTTACATTAGAAATACCCCGACAAATCAGCAGAGCCATTGCTGATCGTCTGGATGTCAATTTCAAGAATGCACGACAATCATCTGCGCCTGAAAAAGCATCCAATGTGTGGGACGCACTTTCTTATACCAGTATTGAGAGTGATTTCGGGATTGACCGTGATCTATATCAGGCCACTTTAGGAGTTGATCAACGCTGGAATAATCTTGATGTTGGGATTGCTGTCTCATATGCACGATTAGAGCAGTCAGGCATCTTTCCCTCTGATAAAAGTAATCTTCCTGGATTTACCCCATATGTTGATTACATCATTAACCCATACCTGCATGTGACTGCGCTGGGTGGATATATTCGCAAGCAAGGTGTTGGGAAAAGCAGTTTTAATGTGAATACTGCATTTACAGATATTTCGTTAAACAGTGAAATTCCGATTATCTCCGGGTTAAGCTTAAAACCAAGAGCAGGATATCGATTCGCATATTCTGATTTTCCGCAATTTTCTGGCATTGAAACCTATACCAACACCTTGTATGCAGAAGGTGGGCTTGCGTATACAATCAATAATGTATCGCTTTATTTCGATAGCATGTACGAACGTGTTGTTGTTGGGAATAATCTTCCCAATCCGGCTGATGGCGGGGATCTATTATTTATTACTGCCGGAATTGATTATCATGTCAATCAGGTCGTATCGCTTGGTGTCGCATACCGGCATGAAATTCTTGAGGGTAGTATTGATTACCACCAAGGTTCAGCGCATATGAGTATGCGCTTTTAGTTAGACCTATCGCTGAAGAATGTGATTTACATTGGTTAGGAAGAAAGATCTCATCATTTCCGGAAGTTATTAAATCCTCGCTCCCTAAGGAATGTGCATGAAATAACCTTGACGGAGTACGCGTTATAGCTATCAGTGGGTTGCTGTTGTCAGTGGGTCAATGATTTCCTGCGAAGCATCGATTTCCTTTTGTTGACGACCATAGATTTGGCGCAATTCCAAGCTGGCTTCGACCAGATGATGCAGCGCTGATTTAACCTCATTCCATTGACGCGTTTTCAGTCCGCAATCAGGGTTTACCCAGAGATGTTTGACAGGAATACGCTGCGCTGCTTTTTTCATCAGATTAACCATTTGTTTTCGCGTTGGAATATTCGGTGAGTGGATGTCATACACTCCTGGGCCAATCTCATTGGGGTAGTTAAACTGATCAAAAACATCCAGCAATTCCATATCCGAGCGCGATGTTTCGATGGTAATCACATCTGCATCCATGTTGGCAATGGCTTGAATAATATCGTTAAACTCCGAATAACACATATGCGTGTGAATCTGGGTTTCATCCCTGACAGCGTTGGCTGTTAACCGAAAGGCATGTACCGCCCAATCCAGATAGTGTTGCCATTGCGCTTTGCGTAGCGGTAAACCTTCGCGTAGCGCTGCCTCGTCGATTTGGATGATTTTAATTCCAGCCTGTTCCAATTCCAATACTTCGTCTCTGATCGCTAACGCCAATTGCAAACAGGTAGTAGCACGCGCTTGATCATCACGGACAAACGACCAATTAAGCATAGTCACCGGACCAGTCAACATTGCTTTCATGGGTTTGTCTGTGAGCGATTGAGCATAGCTGATCCAATCAACTGTCATCGTTTTCGGGCGTAAAATGTCACCATAAATAATCGGTGGTTTCACACAACGTGACCCATACGATTGCACCCAACCAAACCGGGTAAACGCATACCCATCCAGCTGTTCGCCAAAATATTCAACCATATCGTTGCGCTCTGGTTCTCCATGAACCAATACGTCGAGCCCAATTGCTTCCTGTTCACGTACGCACTGTTCGATTTCCCGAAACATGGCCTGTCGGTATTCATTATATGCAAGTCGGCCATTGCGATACTCTTTGCGGACATGACGAATTTCCGTGGTTTGTGGAAATGAACCGATGGTGGTCGTCGGAAACAACGGTAATGCCAGATGCTTACTTTGTGCAATGGCGCGTTGTGCATACGGGTTTTGGCGCTGTGCCATGGCAGGATTAATCTGCTCTAGCTTGTCGCGTACTGCGCTATTGTGAACATGTTTTGATTGCATCCGGTGCTGAATAGCGTTGGCATTCTCTTGTAATTGCTGTTGCACTGCTTGCCGGCTCTGATTAAGTGCGGTGGCGAGAATATCGATTTCTTCCAGCTTCTGCACCGCAAAAGCCAACCACGATTGAATCTCTACATCCAATTGTTGTTCGCTACCCATATCAACAGGAACATGTAACAATGAACAAGACGGAGCCAACCACAAGCGGTGCTGCAAGCGCTGGTGAATTGGTTCCAGCCAATTCAAGGTTTGATTGAGATCGGTTTTCCAGATATTACGGCCATTGACAACACCGAGCGATAAAATCTTATGCTGGGGTAACCAGTCAATGATTTTATTAATCTCGTCTTTAGCGTTAATGGCATCAATGTGTAGCCCATTGACAGGAAGTTCACACGCCAGCTTCAGGTTATCCTGTAACTGTCCGAAATAAGTGGTTAGCAACAGTTTGAGTTTGCGACTTTGCAAATGAAAATAAGCTTTTCTGAATGCATGTTGCCAATCCTGTGAAAGCTCCATCACCAGTATTGGTTCATCAATCTGAATCCACTCAAGTTCTTTGTCTTGCAAGCGACAGAGTAGCTCTGAATAAACGAGTAATAAATCATCAAGCAAATCCAGGCGGTTACTGTTGTCCTTGGTTTTACCCAACCATAAATAAGTGACCGGACCGATAATCACCGGTTTTACGTTGAATTCCTGTTGCTGCGCTTCATCAATTTGTTGAAGGAGTGAATCTATATTGAGTGAAAAACGTGTCTCACCATCAAATTCAGGGACAATATAATGGTAGTTGGTATCAAACCATTTAGTCATTTCTCCAGCGTGTGCTGCACAACTGTCATCGCTGTTTTCAGAACGCCCTCTCGCTACCTGGAAGTACTGATTCAATCTATCAACTGAACTGTCCTCGTTGAAACGCTGAGGGATATTGCCCAACAAAAAGCTGGTATCCAGCACTTGATCATAGAACGAAAAATCACCGACAGTTTGCCAATCAAGCGGCTGTTGAATACGCCAATTCTGCTCACGCAGTGATTGAGCTACTGCATGTAACTCGGGCTGGGTGATTGCATTGCGCCAATATTTTTCAACTGCAAATTTAAGCTCGCGTTTTTTGCCGATACGGGGAAAACCAAGATTATGAGTTTGTGCCATGTTAATAACCTCTGCAAATAATGAATGAAGGTATTGTAAACAGACAGATACATGATGGATAATGATAAAAAATTGGTTATTAATGAAAAAAACTCATAGATGATAGAGCTTGCACACTTACGAATCATATTGGCATTGCATGAAAACGGCACGCTCACGGAAGCAGCGAATGCTTTGTGTCTGAGTCAATCAGCACTTTCGCATCAAATCCGATATCTGGAGAAAAAGCTGGAACTCAAACTATGGCAGCGCGAGGGCCGCGGTTTGCGACTGACGCAAGCCGGAGAATTGATGTTACAAGTAGCTCAACAAGTATTGCCGGTATTGAGTCAAACAGAACTCACTCTGAAAGCCTATGCCGAAGGCCGACAAGGAGTATTGCGTATCGGAGT
>JAZGEP010000058.1:0-5689 GCA_036478815.1 Methylococcales bacterium | reverse complement strand
AGTATGAGACTCACTGCCATCGGCTATGACAAACTGCAGCCTTTGGGTCAACCCCAACAAATTAGTACTAATGATTCAACCGTCACCTATCAATGGAATGACAATCTCAAGGAATGGTGGATTAACACTCCCGGTCAGCTTGAACAATGGTTCAGTCTTGCTCAACGTCCAGCGGGCAGCAATGAATCTGATGCAAGTAGTGGCTCTTCACTGATCTTACAACTCGATTTGGATAGTGTGCTCCCAATCAGTCAGTCTGGAGACAGTTTGCTGTTGACACAAGCTAACGGTAACACGATTACCTACAGCAAATTCAAAGTCTGGGATGCTACTGGCCGAAACTTGCCAGCGCACATGCAGCTGACCAATCAACAACTGAAATTGATTATCGATGACAGTTCAGCTCGTTACCCGCTGATGATCGATCCCAGCTTTCAACAACAAGCTTATCTAAAAGCTTCTAATGGAGAAGGGCGTGATCAATTTGGCTTTTCTGTGGCCTTTTTCGGCGATACTGTGGTGGTCGGAGCGCCTGGTGAAGCCAGCAATGCCACAAAAATCAATGGGGATCAAAGTGATAATACTATGTTTAGAACTGGAGCTGCCTATGTGTTTATCCGCAACGGGTCTACTTGGAGTCAGCAAGCCTATCTGAAAGCTTCCAATGCTGAGGATTTTGACCAATTTGGTCACTCTGTGGCCATTGATGGCGACACCATTGTAATCGGTGCGCCTGCTGAAGATTCACCTATCAGAAGTTTCATAGATCCTCAAAGCGATAACTCATCACCTAACTCCGGTGCTGCCTATGTCTTTAGTCGCACAGGAAACAGTTGGAGCCAGCAAGCCTATCTGAAGGCATCCAATGTTTGGTCTGGTAGCCAATTTGGCATTTCTGTAGCAATTGTCGGAGATACTGTAGTGATTGGTTCAATTGGTGAGAACAGAACTGTCGATGAATACAATGAAGATGAAGAACATATTTTTGCAGATGCCGGTGCAGCCTATGTGTTTATTCGCAACGAAGCCAGCTGGAGCCAGCAAGCCAGGCTAAAAGCCTCTAATACTGAGAGGGGCGACCGTTTTGGGCAATCTGTAGCGATTGACAACAACACTGTAGTGGTTGGAGCAAATCATGAGCAGAGCGCCAGCAGAGAAATCAACGGAGATCAAGATAATAATGATGCGGATAGTGCCGGCGCTGCCTATGTTTTCACCCGTAGTGGTAGCAAGTGGAGTCAACAAGCCTATTTGAAAGCTTCCAATGCCGATAAGTTTGACCAATTTGGTATCTCCGTGGCTATTGCTGGCAATACAGTCGTGGTTGGTGCTGATGGTGAGAGCAGCAGTGCAACTGGTGTTAATGGCAATCAGAATAATAATGAGATACTCGAATCTGGCGCTGCTTATATATTCAAACGGAGTGGCAAAACCTGGAATCAACAAGCCTATCTCAAACCTTCAAACAGTCATACATTTGGTCAATTTGGTCATTCTGTGGCTATCGCCGGTAATGCTGTATTGATTGGAGCGTTTGGTGAGAGAAGCAATGCTGGTGTAGTTAATAACGAGCAAACCAATATCAAAGCAGAATTTTCTGGAGCTGCCTATGTGTTCACTCGTAGCGCTAGCACCTGGAGTCAGCAAGCCTATCTGAAGGCCTTCAATGCAGAGGCGAATGACCAATTTGGCAAATCTGTTGCGATTGATGGTGACTCCATGGTCATCGGGGCAAGGTTTGAAGACAGCGCCACGGGAATCAATGGCAATCAAAGTAATAATGATGCTGATAATGCCGGCGCTACCTACGCGTTTACTGTAGAGGGTGTGAATGCAAAAGTCCTCGATATCGATGGTAATGGAGAACAGGATGCTCTCAGCGATGGCATTCTGGTGATGCGTTATCTGCTTGGGTTATCTGGAAATGCGCTTACTGCCGATGCTGTTGCGAGTAATTGTAAACGTTGTAGCAATGCTGAAATAGAGAGTTATCTTGGTGATTTATCAATTTACGACGTGGATGCTAATGGCAGCAGCAATGCATTTAGCGATGGCTTATTAATTCTCCGTTATCTGTTTGGATTAACCGGAGATGCTCTTATAAACAACGCAGTCGGGAGTAATTGCTCACGTTGCAGCAATAATGAAATTGAAGATTATCTTGGCGAATTATAGGAATTACATTTTTTCTAAGAAACAAATTCTCGCTCCTTAGGGTTTGGATACAGCAAGGAATTCAAAATTTGAAAACGGATCGTTACTGTCCGTCACGAACTAATAAAAAATACAGTGGGAAACCGGGACTTAATCCAGATAATAAACTTCCATTGGGTGAGAGAAATTTTATTGAGGAAGTCCAGAGCTTTCTTGTACTCACGTGAAAGATTGCTGTGTTCAAAGCCGGTTCAGTACATTGATATTCGACAATGGACTCTAATTCTTTGAAGTTGGGTAATCGCCAGTCATCGTAACCAGCATAGACAGTTGTATTTGCATGTTGCATTGCATCTCTCCAGCGCATCTCCATCGGAAATCCATCAGTGCAGTTGTGGCCGCTAAATCTTTCGATGCATTGCTTCCACATTAATCCGGTCTTGTTATCGGTTACAGTACCATTACCATGTACGATAAAACGACTGGTTGGCGTGCTTTCTGGTACGCTACTACGACATTGTTGGGCTATCAGTTGGGTACTGTTAATCACCAGATACATCATAACAACAAGATGTAAACCAGATAACTTCAATTGGTGCATGAATCAACCCCATACTACAGTTAATAGAAAAATTATTTTGGCTGTGTCTCTGTAATGGCATGAACGTTATGGTGATTTGACAGGATAAATAGACCAATATTGCGCAGAATTTTTGTTTCTGACCGAATTATCTCAAGAGGCGCATAGTTATTCTACGTAACAATTGAAATTGTTAGGCCAGGAGCAATAAGACACGTAAGATTGGTCTATTTATTCCGTCAAACCAGCTAAGATACAAATATCACTGCTCAACATGTACTAGCCGCACTGAAAGCTTTAGCGATGAATCACTCTGTTCGACAGGGCTAAAGGTACCAACAATAATTCCTTTTGTTAGTGGTGTTGTAAATTCTTTCGATAGTTTCGACCCCGCTTCGATACCATAAGCAGTCCAATAAAATGTATTGTCAATATTTGTAAAAAAGTAATTGGCCTCAAGACCTGATTTCACGAAATTAGAACCTCTCAGACTAAGTAGTTCACCAGGGGTTGGTACTCTCCAACCCGTTTTACCGCATAAAGCTTGATTATTGCTACCATTCACTAATATATTCCAGTCTTCGTAAAACCCCCCTTTGCTTCTGTCACCAAAAGCGGTGATACCACCCCAACGATATCTATGATCTTTGTCGTGAATACCTCCATCGTCTGTTTTAATTTCCCAAACCATTCCAGTATGGTTATCACGCACACACGACCAATGGTTGGCGCTGGCCGGTATTGAATCTCCATTCGCATCAAGCTTGGTAAAATCAAAACCAGCACGACCTGCACCAACTTTTTTGAGTATTCCTGTCACGAATTGTGCATCGCGTCCATGAGCACAATCTCCAATAATGTTCTCTGTGGTATCACAATGAACAACTCGGCCGGTATCGTTGAGTTTGCTGGTGGTGCCAGCAATCGCTGGTGGCGAGGTAATCACTTTTGACGAACGAATGGATACCGGATCTTTTTCGACAAAACTGGCAACCTGCGATAAGGGGATGTCGTTGATGATAATGAAATGAACTGTTTCATCAGCATGACTGGTTTCAGTGTCGAAGCTTTGATCTTCTTCCAGACGAAGTTGGTAATTGATAAGGCTACCACCAGTATCAATGGTTTTATAATCATGGTTAAGCTTAACACCGTCAGGATACGGTATTTCTATTTTGACATAATTGAGAAGATTGTGTTTTCTAGGACTATAGACAGCAAGAAAAGCCATTTTTTCCAGTGCATGCCCGGTTTGCATGTTGTTTTCTTCTTCAAATAAAGCAACATCAAATGAGTGTGTGGTGACGTTGTTAATGCGTGTCATCACGGCATCAGCGCCTGCTGCCGTTTGTGCACTAATGATCACTTGTGGCGAGGCATTAAACGGTGTGGAAAAATTAACTGTTTTCCAAACTCCTGTACCATCAATGTTAAAACTACCAGTTTCTAATTCAACATCATCATCAGTGCCCAGGTTCCAACGACCCTCTTCCATGGCAATCAGACCAACCTGTTCTCGATTAACCCGCACTCCGTCATGATGGCTCCATTCCTGAAATTTAACATCACAGAATTGACTTCTGTAACGTGATCTGATTACACCACCATCTGGATCATTGCTGGATGGTGCAGAGAAAAAGCAAACTGGATTCTCACCATTGATATCATAATCGCCAGGGAAACCAAATGTGAACGATGCAGTAGCAGCAAAATCAAGCCACATTGAGGCTTTGATAAAATCATCACTCGAATCTCCACAGGCTGTTCCGGAAGAAATGACAAGCAGCGCTGATAAAACAATCACTGAACAATATTTAGTTAGATGCAAGCCAGTTATAGGTTTCATACACATCACCGTGATGCTGGTATTAATATAAATCTAGATTTCATTCTGTGGGAATTATAAAGGGTATTTAAATAAAAAGTCATTTCATACATGCCGAGATCTGTCAGAAATGCGTAGTCAGTATCAGTATAAAAGAGTGGAGACCATCTTATCACCCTGCGACCTACGCGAACTCAGTAATTTCTGAAATGTTGGCAATAACCATTGGTGTTTTTCAATACAGCTATTCCAAAAATGGATCAATGTGCCATAAAAAATCAATCTGTTTTTGAAAAGTTGATAGCCGATTGCTGTGTTTGAAGTATCATGTTCATTTTGAGAGTATTACCTACGTCTCAGAACGGTGTTACCTATGTGTCTGGTCTATACGGTTCCTCAACACTACCTACCGTGCTGTTAAGCAGAAAACGTAGTTTGTCAGCCATTTGTCCCTGTTTGTGTGGTTGATAACGAGTTGATTGATGTCGGAAGTCGGTACTAAGGAGTGAGGATTTAATAACTTCCGAATTTTGACTTGCCTTTGGGTCTCATAGAACGGTAGAAGCGCTAATCAAATAGATACATAAGGTGTCAATGAGTGTTTTTAACGCAGCTATTGGAAATTACGGTGACAGTTTACTAAAACAACATGATTATGCTATAGGCTCGCATCGCACGTCTTGTTGTTCCAGGTTATCCTCATCACGTTACCCAAAGGGGTGATCGGCGTGCTTAGACCTTCATTGAAGAGAGCGATTACCTTCTTTACAAGGATATGCTTGCCGTGTTAGCGAGAAAAGCCGGTGCTGAAATCTCAGCGATTTGTCTAATGCCCAATCATGTCCATATCATTATTATTCCTTCCCATGAGGATGGGCTGCGACAAACTTTCGCCGATGCCCATCGACGTTATACAAGCAATATTAATGCCCGCTTGCGAGTGACTTGCTACTTGTGGCAGAGTCGCTTTGAGGAAAAGGGGACGCTACCCAATGTCATTAAGTTGGGTGCTGATTTTAAATAATGTGGAACTTAAAGTAAAAACGAGGATCAATACCTTATCTTTCTGATATTAAGAGGAAAAGGAAATGGCTGAAGTCGTCGCACACGAAGGAAATCAATTAACTCTT
>JAZGEP010000057.1:0-2599 GCA_036478815.1 Methylococcales bacterium | reverse complement strand
GTTTCTCAGCAAAACCACTCATTGCAGATTGCCCTTCAAGCACCAGCTCAATGTGAGTATCCAGATCCCCAGTTGCAACCGGGCTGCCTTTTATTGCCGGGAACGAACCTTTAATGCCTTCTCCATTAGGTTGGTGACAACCAGCACATGCCGAAAGATAAACGTCTTCGCCTTTGACCATTAATTCGTTTTTGCTCCAGGTTCTGTCAGCCTGAGCATTCTCCTGTTCTAACACAGCTTTCTTTTCCGCCAACCATGCTTGATAATCTTCCTGACTTCTCACATCAACGACAATTGGCATGAAGCCATGATCGCGCCCACACAGTTCTGCACATGCGCCACGATAAATACCGACTTTGTCGACAGAAGCCCACGCATCGGTAATAAATCCGGGAATGGCATCGCGTTTCCAACCAAAGTCAGGCACCCACCATGCATGTAACACATCTGCAGAGGTCATCAGAAATTTTATTTTTGTGTTGACTGGGATGACCAGAGGATGATCCACATCTTGTAAGTAATTCTGCACTCTTCTGGGGTCAATCCCTGAATTCATTTGTCGTGCTGCGTTGCTTTCTGCTGTTAGACTACTCATAAAACCAAAGCCTTCATCGACATAGTCATAACGCCAACGCCACTGATAGCCGGTTATTTTAATGGTCATTTCTGCATTTGATGTATCATAATGCTTGATGGTAAGCTCAGTTGCAGGATAGACCATTGCAATCAAAATCAGAAAAGGGATCACAGTCCAAAGGATTTCAATCTTGGTGTTTTCGTGAAAATTAGCCGAAACCGGATGTTTTTCCTTTCTGAAGGCATAGATACTGTAGAACATTGCACCAAACACAACCAAGCCGATAGCTACACAGATGTAGATCACCATCATATGCAGTCCATAGGTCTCACGACTTAACTCGGTAACACCGACTGGCATATTGAGCGTGTAGTCCGCATGCACAACAGTTCCCAAACCAAACAGGCTGATACCTGCAAGCAGCTGTTGTAATCTATTCACCAAGTTTCCCCTTCTAATTTTATTGCAATGAAAACGCCATGGATTGGGCTTCGCTTGTATACACGTCAACCCCAATGTTAGATACAGTTGCGTAACAGCCTATCACTCATTCAAAGCCAACCAGAATGGTGAGAGATTGTATTGATTGGGTTTGTATGCAACATAAACCAATCTCAAGGCCAACGCCCTATGATTATATAGCAGGCGCAAAGCTTATTCTATATCAATGTCAATTAATAGCCTATTGATCATTGTCAATAAATAGGCTATTAATTGACATTGGGCTTTTACATAAAGCCAGCAATTAATCAAACAATTGAGAACATTTTAAAAATGGATCGACCTGAAACTATGCAACAAATTCAAGCTAGTGCTATTCAATTTCGAGCACAGTTCAAAACCGTGTTAATGGCAACAATCTCGGATCAACACGAGGCTGGTGCGAGCTATGCTCCCTTCATTCTCGATAAGCAATCAAGAACCTGTATATTTGTCAGCGCATTGGCCAAACATACGCAAAATCTGATCAATAAGCCACAAGCTGCATTACTGTGGATCGAAGATGAGCAGGACACAACGAACATTTTTGCTCGCAAACGCCTGACATTAGATTGTTCAGCAACAATCATTGCCCGTGATACCGCAGAGTGGGAAACACTGCTCACACAGTTCGAACAAAGTCACGGAGAAACCATCGCGTTATTGAAGACACTGCAAGATTTCCAGCTGTTTCGCTTTCAAGCACACAAAGGGCTATTCGTGCGCGGGTTTGGCGAAGCGTATTCTGTTTCTGATAACACACTTGAATCTGACACATGAGTGATTATCCTCACACGAAGACAATGAATATCCCCCGGGTTATTGCATTAATCTCAGGGCGAGGCTCGAATTTGCAAAGCCTGATTCAACATGCTCAAGATTATCGAATAGAAACGGTGATCAGCAACAAACCCAATGCTGCTGGACTTGAACTAGCCAGAAATGCAGGGATTGCAACAACAGCATTCGAACGTAAAGCCAAAGGTGACACTTTCCACCGACAGCAGATTTATCAGACCATTAATCAGATTAATCCTGATTTTATTGCCTTGGCTGGATTTATGGAAATTCTGGATTCGGACTTTGTGATGCAATGGGAGGGAAAGCTGATTAACATTCATCCCTCATTGTTACCGAATTTTCGTGGTCTACAGACACACCAACGCGCATTGGAGCGCTTTAATCAATCCAACGGTCAACAAAACCAGCACGGGTGTTCAGTGCATTTTGTTGATGTGACTGTTGATACTGGTCCCATCATCGCTCAAGCCGCCTGTACGATCAAGGATGGGGATGACGAGGAGCGACTTGCGCAACGTGTTCTAGAAGATGAGCATCGTTTATTTCCATGGGTAATGAATAACATTGCCAGCAACAACATCAGCTATAACAATGCTGAAGTAAACTTTTCGGAACAGGCAAGAACAGAGGCGCTACAATATCAGTTTATCATTAAGGAACGCGCATAAATGATAGACTCTTCGCACATGAAAATTCAGCATATTCTGCGCGCAATATGCTGAATTTTCATGTGCGAAGAGT
>JAZGEP010000056.1:0-3455 GCA_036478815.1 Methylococcales bacterium | reverse complement strand
AGCGAGTCTTAAACGCCACTGATCATAATCGGGTGGTATTGGTGCCCACGCTTGTTTTTGCTTGTCAGAGTATATTGCCGAGTCGATTGCATGCACTGAACTATAAAACAGTTCCACTATTTCTTTGGTACACTCAGGCGTATAATTTCGAATTTGCATGATTTTTCCTAACGCCAATCATAATTGGCAATTAAATTAATATTGTTCCCATGATCTGTATGGGAACTACCCACAATCCAATAAATTCCAGGGACACAACGTTCAGGACTAATGTTCTGAATTAGTTATCATATCCCTGGAGTCGCTAATTTTTCAGAATTCCGCCAGATTGTTTACGCGGTTATCTGTTCAACGGTACGGTGCTTTCGATACCCGAACGATCGATAGATATAGCGTCGATGGATTCGTTCGCCATACCGTTAGCTCCGCTATCAAACAGAATAGTGCATTCGTTCACCTGGGTATTGTTGCCAGTGCTCAAGACATCACAGTTAATCATGTCATCCGCAGCGCCAACCAGGCTGCTGATCTCGTATAATCCCAAGGTAGTAATCACAAATTGGTTGAAATCTACATCAACACCTTTGATATCTTCCTGGCTGTTGTTAAGACCAATATCCGAACCATCGAATAGCAGCTCCCAGACATCACCATTGCGTACCAGAAGATCTTCATCCTTTACTGATAGCGTACCATTGGCGCCAGGTACATTGGCAGAGCCCAGAGTACTAATGACCAGCCGCCCCTCAGTGTCAATTGCAATGGCGTCTATATCTCCACCATTGGTGGTCAATCCAGCATCAGCTCCTCGCAAGAATATTTCCAGTGAGCCGCTGGTGTCAGCACCCAATTGTTCTGGCCTAAAGAGCAAGATATCTGAATCGTCAACCTCGCCCACCACTGGTAGTGAAATGGCTTTATTAATACTCAACAACATGGTGCCATCAGAATTTAAATGGAAAGCATCAATATCGACCGGTCCAAGCCCGATATCCGAACCATCTATGACCATTGCCCAACGTTTTCTCGCTACGCTGAAAAGTAACACGTCTTCATCCTTGAATTTAATGCCATCGACAGTGCCATTTGAACTAGAGCTGGCATAGAACACTTTTTGGTTATCATCATTATCATCATCACCGGTTGCTGGGGTAAAGTGGGCAACAACCATTCCAGATCCGTTTCTGTTCCTGGGTGCAGGTATTTCAATCCTGCGATTACCCTCACCAAAAATGACAGCAGTTTTATTGCCGCCAGGAAAGAATAAATTTGTGCCATTGGCGTCTGTTGTAAGACCGCGGGAAAAGAATTTTCCATCGACTGCCTGTCCAAACGATGGCTCCATTTTGCCTTGAGCTGTTGTAATTCCCGCCAGAAATGTGGTGTTGAATACATTATCTATGGGTTTATCTATCGTTATTGCAATACTACCACTACCCATGGTTAGTGTTTGGCTATCAAATTCACCAGCGATAAAAAGAGTACCAGCAGATTTATTGATACTATCAGCATCGATACTATGGATTACATCCGACTCACTACCGCCCACTTGAATAACGTCTTCAAGCGACCCGTTTCCAAAAAAACCTAACTGTGCAATAAAAATATCTCTTTCTCCTCGGCTGATCAGTGTCCTTGGCCCAATCGTAACCTGATCTTTAAAATTACCTGCGATGTATATTTCAAAAGCTTTGTGGGTAACTTGTCTTATGGAAACGGATTCAGGGCTGCTAATTTGTTTTACAAAGCGTCGTTGACCACTCCTTGTATAGCTCACTACAAATCCATCAGCGTTACCGGCGCTAGTCAGCTCTTCTACCTGTTGACCAGTTCGATCGGGAAAGCGGATATTGCCAAAAAAATCGCCTGCAACGGTGATCGCACCACCGGAGTTTAAAGTGACGCTTGTTCCCTCTGCACCATCACCACCAGCCTGTAGCACAAAGCTGATTGAGCCATCAAATGCGTAGAGAACGGTATACATATCAGTGTCGCCTGGAGATAGTCCAAGTAAGGCTTCCCTGGAACCAGATTGCCCACCGAATTCAGCAATACCCTTAAACGAACCAGTAACAACAAGATTACCATCAGCACTAAGATCGCCCACTTCGACAAAATTGTTGCCAGGGGTCTGATTGTTGCCAGAGATCTGATTAGCCCATTTTACCTCGCCTGTTACTGAGTTAAGCTGCGCCACAAAACCGTCTGCATCATTTCCACTGATCATACTTTCAGAGCCAATATTCATGCGGCCAAGAAAAGAGCCAGCGATATAGATGTTGCCGCCAAATTTAGCATCAAATTTAACACCTGTAGGCTGGCTACCAGGCAATACTATGTCAACAAAGACATCAAACTTTTGCACCCAGACCAGATTATTATTTGCATCATATTTGGCGACAAAAACATCGCCTTTCGTTCCCACGAGTTCTTGCGTACCTTCACCAAAGAGTACACTTCCTTCAAAGTTTCCTAAAACGTAGCGATTACCATCCGGGTCAACATCGACATCTTGTGTTCTAATGGTTCCATCTGCACTTTGTTCTACAATGACATCATTAATATCAAACTGACTTACATTGCCCTCTGCGTGCGCGATATTAGGATAGATACTCCAAAGCGCAGAGACGAAGAGTACGATCACCATGAATAACGGAGTTAATCTGATGTTTGTTTTACGTGCTTGAGTGACTGGAAACAATGCCTTGTTTGTCAGCGAGAGCGCGGGTGTCTGCTGGATTAGATTATTAACCTCAGACAATGACATGATTTGTTTGTTACTTGATATAGTTTTCATAATTGTTCCTTATTAAATAGTTGAAAATTAATAGTTAGTTGTATTTCTATTGCTAGAATCTGACACTTTTTCTCTCGCAGAAGCACCTCCACTTTGATCCTTCATTCTTGAGTCACTGTTTAATGTAATGGCTCTGTCAACAATGCTTTTCCCATTGCTTCAACATGCCGATGATCAGTTCCACAGCAGCCACCTATAACGGAAAGTTGTGGCAAAACTTGCTGCAAATCCAGATAACACTGTCCGAGATCATGTGGATTACCACTGTCTAATTCTGTCGCCTCGTCCAGTTCAGCATGGCTTTTACAGGAGGCATTGGCACGAATGCCGCGGATGCGGGTAAAGCTGCGATGATTGCTACGCAAAGTCTCGATGAAATGACTTGGATGAGCGCAATTAATCATGAAATATGCAGGACCTTGACCAGTGGCTACATCGACTTCTTCAATCGCATCCGCCAACGATTGGTCACTGGGCAGTCGACCATCTGTTTCCAAAGTAAAGGAAATGACTATCGGTATATTTTCTGCTTGTGCTGCGCGGGTTATTCCTATGGCTTCAGTGGCATTGTTTAAAGTATATGCAGTCACCAGATCAACGTTTTCTTCGCGAAACAGTCTGATCTGTTGTGCATGATATTCCTGAGCATCATTGGCGT
>JAZGEP010000055.1:0-10097 GCA_036478815.1 Methylococcales bacterium | reverse complement strand
TTTTGTTCGTCTTCAAGGCGTAGAAATAGGCGCATAGCAAGCTACGCAACTGTTTCTACAACGCGGAAGACGGACAAAAAGACAAGTCAAAATTCGGATGTTATTAAATCCTCGCTCCTTAGGAACGCGCATGAAATTACTTGCGCAACTGGCGCGGGCCATGTCCATTCAAGCTGGATATTCATTTTCAGGGCGCAAAATCAGATGCATAGTGAATTATGTAACTGTTTTTACAGCACCAAAGATGCACAGAAAGACAAGTCATTGGTTGAAGTGATTTCAGGCGCGTTACTGATTTGTTTGCTGATAGCGACAAGCCTGGTACAGGGCAAAGCGCCAGAAACATGGCAAGGTCAAGCCATCCAAAGCGAGCAGCCAGGCCAGCAGATACAATCTGGTAAAACCCCTGACGGTTTATCTGCTGCAGATTGGGCCAGTATTCAACAACAAATTAATTTCGGCAAATACCGCGCTTATCCAAATCAGGCAGGAGGATACAGTTCTTCCAACCCAGCCCACGGCTGGCAAATCCACTACACGCCTGCTGGAACCACCATGTTAACCCCACATCGCACACAAAGTTCTGCCTACCATCTGGGCATGACACTCAGCGCTATTGGTTATCAAACGCTGCAACGTTTGGATCATCCTGAACAAATCAGTGTAGACGATACCACGGTTACTTATCAGTGGAACGAGAATATCAAAGAATGGTGGATTAATTCACCCACTCGTCTTGAGCAATGGTTTAGTCTAGCACGGCCCCCTGCTGGTGCCAGCCCTGGCAAATTACTCACTTTACAAATGACACTTGACAGTGAACTGCAAGTCAGCCAATCCAGAAGCAGCATACATTTTAAACATTCCGATGGTGCCGTAATCACTTACAACAAACTGAAAGTATGGGATGCTACTGGTCGAATTCTGCCATCGCGCATGCAATTGGCGAATAACAATCTGAATTTGATAGTTGAGGACAGTAATGCCAGCTACCCACTGACGATTGACCCCAGTTTTGAACAGCAGTCCTATTTGAAAGCCTCCAATGCTGAGAATAATGATTTGTTTGGTCAGTCTGTGGCCATTGCTGGCAACACTTTAGTGATCGGGGCGCCTGGTGAGGCCAGTAATACCAATACAATTGATGGTAATCAAAGCGATAATTCAGCAAGCAATGCCGGGGTGGCGTATGTTTTCATTCGTGATAAGGGCGTTTGGAGACAGCAAGCCTACTTGAAAGCATCTAATTCTGAGAGCAATGACCAGTTTGGACTATCAGTAGCAATTTCTGGGAACACTGTAGTCGTTGGGGCTTTTGGTGAGGGCAGTAAGGCTGCAACTATCAACGGTGATCAAGACGATAACTCATCACCTTTAGCTGGGGCTGCCTATGTCTTCACTCGTACTGCGGGTGTTTGGACTCAGCAAGCCTATCTGAAGGCCTCCAATGCTGAGGCTGGTGATTTATTTGGTCTATCTGTAGCCGTTGCTGGTAACACCTTAGTTGTTGGGGCTATTGGTGAAGCCAGTAATGCCACAGCCATTAACGGCAATCAAAATGATAATTCAGCGGAAAGCGCTGGAGCAGCTTATGTCTTTACCCGCACAACGGATATTTGGACACAACAAGCCTATCTGAAGGCCTCCAATGCTGAGAACGCAGACGTATTTGGCCTGTCTGTAGCCATTGACAGCAACACCATAATCATCGGGGCATTCAATGAGTCTAGCAACGCCATTGCTGTCAACGGCAATCAAAACAACAATTCGGCGAGTAACGCCGGAGCGGCTTATATTTTCACACGCAGAGCAGGTGACTGGAGACAGCAAGCCTACCTGAAGGCTTCGAATGCCGAGAGCGGCGACCTGTTTGGCCTGTCTGTGGCAATTGCTGACAACACCGTGGTGGTCGGAGCTATTCATGAATCCAGTAATGCCACCACTGTCAATGGAAATCAAAACGATAATTCAGTAGATCAATCTGGTGCCGCGTATGTTTTCACACTATCGGCGGGTACCTGGACTCAGCAGGCTTACCTCAAGGCATCCAATGCCGAGGGTAGTGATCAATTTGGTCAATCTGTTGCTATTGACGGCGATACTGTGATTGTCGGAGCCTTGGGTGAATCCAGTAATGCTACCACTGTCAATGGCAATCAAAATGATAATTCAGCAAGTTTTTCCGGAGCGGCGTATGTCTTCATTCGCACTGCAGATGTTTGGATCCAGCAAGACTATTTGAAGGCCCCCAATACTGATAGACGTGACCAGTTTGGTATTTCTGTGGCGATTGCCGGCAATACCATCATTGTCGGAGCTCGAAATGAGGATAGTAATGCTACGACTGTTAACGGCGATCAAACCGATAATTCAGCGAGCAATGCGGGAGCATCCTATCTGTTTAATTTACCATTTTCTATTGGAGAATGTACGTTGGATGCGGATGGAGATGCCAGCGCCGATGCCTTAACTGATGGAATATTGTTTATTCGACATCAGTTTGGCATTCGTGATGAAAGCTTAATTGCGGATGCTGTAGCAAATAATTGTATTAACTGTTTTGCTACTCAACTCGAATCCATATTAGAGCAATGCGCTATTGCAGGTACTTCTGATATTGACGGTAATGGCAAAGCTGACGCTCTCACCGATGGATTGTTAATTATTCGCTACTTATTAGGTATTCGAGGCAATGCCCTGATTGAAAATTCTGTGGCGAATAACTGCAGCCGCTGCACTGTGCTTGAGATTGAAACATATATTCAAGGGCTGACACCTTAGAAACGTGCATAAAATATCTTCGACAACTGACTTGTCTTGTTATCCGTCTTCGGTGTTACCGCAACTATTTCTACAACGCAAAAGACGGACAAAAAGACAAGCAGGATGGGTATGTTATTTATTGCGAGTTACCTTAGGTGGTTTGACTGAATAAAGTTACCAAGATTGCGCAGTATTTTTGTTTCTGACCGAATTATCTCAAGAGGCGTATAGTTATTCTACGTAACGATTGAGATTGTTTGGGCAGGGACAAAAAGGCAAGCAAGGTTGGTAACTTTATTTCGTCAAACCACCTTAAGGAGTGAGGATTTGATAACTTCCGGATCTTGAGGCAGGATTTTTGTTCGTATTCAAGGCGTAGAAACGGGCGCATAGCTGGCTATGCAACTGTTTTTACAACGCGGAAGACGGACAAAAAGACAAGTCAAGATCCGGAAGTTATTAAATTCTCCTAAGTCTTATTCCGTAAAACACAGCTCAAGAAAAAACTGTGCGGCTCGGGAACGCATGGCTTGTTCCCGAGCCAGAATATTGAGCTGCCAAAACACACCATCACTGCCAATTCGTCTGAAAACCAGCTCTGGATCGCCATCTCTTAATGCTTGTCTGGATGCATAACTGATTCCCAGCCCAGCCCGTACACAACCTTTTATTCCAGCGACACCAGTGACTTCGATATTGATGGGAACTGAAAGCTCGGCACTGGCGAAGGCCTCTTCCATGACTTTGCGTGCGCCCGAGCCAGGCTCGCGCCAAACAACCGGATATTGCTCATAAGCCTCAAGCGGTACTGTTCTTGGATGTTGCTGTGCAAGCGGATGATCACTGCGCAACACCAATACAATTTCATCTTTTTTCCAGGCAATCATTTCAAATCCAGTTTCTGATGCTGAATGCGCGACCTCACCTTCTATAAAACCCAGATCCAGTTGTGATAAATTTTCAATCACACCATCTGAATCTGCGGTGACCATTGACACTTGCAATCCTGGATGTAATGCTTGAATTCGAACCAGATATGAGGGTAAATAATAGCTACCAATGGTTACTGTGGAGCCAATGCGTAAAGCACCTGCATCAACTTGTTGTAAACAGCGAATATATTCCTCAGTCTGAAGCATTTCTCGCTCCACACGATTGGCGTAGGTTAACAGCCCCTCTCCAGCAGGTGTTAAAACGATTTGATGATCTTTCCAGGTATACAGTACTTCGCCAACAGTATCCTGCAGCAAACGTAATTGCCCTGAAACGGCGGGCTGTCCAATATACAATGCCTGAGCGGCTCCAGTGATACTCTTGAGTCTGGCAACCAGCGCAAAAGTCAATAAATGTTGAGGTTTAATTGACATCTTGATTCGTAATTTGTTCAGGGCTCCGTTTAATCATCATTTAATATGATAGGTCGCGCTAAAAATGATGATTTGAATTATAGTACACTGTTCGAGTACAGTGGATATGTGTAATACCTGATTTGTCAGGTTTGAAACCGTTCATACGTTACTAAACAATCATATAATTAAAAACATTCTACTCTGGAGAAACCATCGGTGTCGGAAGTACAGCACAACCCAAGGAGAAAGAAAAAGAAAGGTAGCCCCAAAGGCCGTCCTGTCGATCTGAAAGCATTAGCTGATATTCAGGCGCTACTTGGCAATCAACCACGACGCCGCGATCTTCTTATTGAGCATCTCCACAAAATCCAGGATAGCTACGGTTTTATTTCAGCCGCTCATGTGGTGGCACTGGCTCATGAGATGAAACTATCTGCCGTTGAAATTTATGAGGTTGCAACTTTTTATCATCATTTTGATGTTGTTAAAGAAGGTGAGACGCCACCTCCTCCACTCACTGTTCGTGTATGCGATTCAGTTAGCTGTGAGTTAGCGGGTGCTCAACCATTGCTGACGTCGCTGCAACAAGGGCTTGGGGACAATGTTCGTGTCATTCCAGCGCCTTGCGTTGGTCGCTGTCAACATGCTCCGGTGGCAGTTGTGGGTCAAAACCCAATCGATCATGCCAGCACTGAGAGTGTAACGTCTGCTGTTAACAATAATGTTGTTACACCACAGACACCCAGTTACATCAATTACGCGAACTATAAAATCCTTGATGGCTATCAACTCTATATGGATTGCATCAATGGCAAACACACAGTCGATAACGTCATTCAAGTAATGAATGATTCCGGTCTTCGTGGGCTCGGCGGTGCCGGTTTTCCTGCTGGGAAAAAATGGGGTTTTGTTAAATCCTATGCAGGCCCACGTTTGATGGCGATTAATATTGATGAAGGTGAGCCAGGTACGTTTAAGGATCGATATTATCTGGAAGCTGATCCTCATCGCTTCATAGAAGGCGCATTGATTGCTGCGTGGGCAGTTGGTATCGACGAAATCTACATTTATCTACGCGATGAATATTCAGCAGCGCGCATAATTTTGACTGATGAAATTGCTGCTTTGCAAACGAATCCACCTGTCGCGTCATTACCGACTATCCATTTGCGACGTGGCGCTGGTGCTTATATTTGTGGTGAAGAATCTTCGATGATTGAGTCAATCGAAGGCAAACGCGGTATACCGCGCCAGCGTCCTCCGTTTCTGGCAGAAGTTGGGCTGTTTGGACGACCGACACTTGAACACAACATGGAAACTCTGCACTGGATACGTGACATCATTAATAACGGTGCCGACTGGTTTGCTTCGCAAGGTCGTAATGGTCGCAATGGATTACGCTCATTCTCGGTGAGTGGTCGTGTTCAAAAACCAGGCGTACATTTAGCTCCTGCTGGCATTACTGTCAGCGAGCTCATTGATGAGTATTGTGGTGGTATGTTACCCGGTCATAAATTTTACGGCTATTTCCCTGGCGGTGCATCGGGCGGTATGTTACCGGCAAAAATGGGGCATATTCCTTTGGATTTTGATACTTTGAATGAATATGGGTGTTTTATCGGTTCGGCTGCGGTGATGATTTTTTCCGACCAAGACAGTGCCAAACAACTTGCTTTAAATGCCATGCGCTTTTTTGAAGATGAATCATGCGGTCAATGCACACCATGTCGTGTCGGCACTGTAAAAGCCGTTCAGTTAATGACTGAAGATGTTTGGAATGAAGACTTACTGGAAGAACTCAGCTCGGTGATGTGTGATGCATCCATCTGTGGACTTGGTCAGGCCGCTCCCAATCCGCTTCGTTGTGTATTCAAGTACTTTCGCAACGAAATTGAACCATCTCAGTCTTAGGAGTTTCCACGTTCAAAATCAAGCCTTATTGTCATGATAGGGCCTATTGTTTTACTGCAAAAAATTGCTATAGAATTCGGAGAACAAACGCATGGCAGCTCAACCAAAAGATGTGAAGGAAACGGTTAATTTCACACTGAATGGCAAGCCCATCAGTGCTTTCAAAGACGAACCGATTATTCAGGCTGCAAAACGCCAGGGCATTGATATTCCTCACTTGTGTTACTCGGAAAGTTTACGCCCAGATGGCAATTGCCGTGCATGCGTGGTCGAAATTGAAGGTGAGCGAGTGTTGGCTCCATCCTGCTGGCGCACCCCGTCAGAAGGTATGAAAGTCACCACTGACAGTGAGCGTGTGCTGAAATCACAACGTATGGTGCTTGAGTTGCTGGCTTCAGATATGCCGGATCAAAGTGAATCACCCTATCGCAAGGATTCCGAGCTCGACTATTGGGCAAAACAACTTGCTGTTGGCAAACCGCGTTTTGCGCAACGCCAGCAAACGCCACAAGACAACTCTCATCCAGCCATTTCAGTCAATCTTGATGCGTGCATACAGTGTACTCGTTGTGTGCGAGCTTGCCGTGAAGAACAAGTTAATGATGTATTAGGATATGCATTTCGTGGCAGTCATTCGGAAGTGGTTTTCGACCTTAATGACCCGATGGGCGACAGCACCTGTGTGGCCTGTGGCGAATGTGTACAAGCCTGTCCAACTGGTGCATTAATGCCCGCCAACGATGTTGGTTTACAGGAAATCGACAAAACTGTCGATTCAACCTGTCCTTACTGCGGTGTCGGTTGTTTGATCACTTACCATGTTAAAGACAACACCATTCTCTATACTGAAGGTCGCGAAGATGGCCCCGCTAACAAAGGTCGGCTGTGCGTTAAAGGCCGTTATGGTTTTGATTATATCCACAATCCATTACGTTTGACCAAGCCATTAATTCGTCGCGATGGTGTTGCTAAAACCACAGCACTGCTTGATCCTGATGACATGGACGCTGTATTTCGTGAAGCAACCTGGAATGAAGCGTTGGATTTTGCTGCCAACGGTTTCCGTAAAATTATTGACGAGAATGGCGCAGATGCGCTGACCGGCCTGGGTTCGGCTAAAGGTAGCAATGAAGAAGCTTATCTATTTCAGAAACTGATTCGTACTGCATTCGGTACTAACAACGTTGATCACTGTACACGATTGTGTCATGCATCATCCGTGGTTGCTCTATTGGAAGGGATTGGCTCAGGCGCTGTGTCCAATCCTGTTGAAGATGTACTGTTGTCCGAAGTGATTTTTTTAATTGGCTCCAATCCAACAGTCAATCATCCTGTTGATGCATCCATTATTAAAAATGCCGTACAACAAGGTACAAAGCTGATTGTACTGGATCCACGGCGTACAGATATTGCCCGTCATGCTTCGCATTATCTGCCATTCCGCGCAGATACCGATGTCGCCTTACTCAACGGCATCATGCGCGCAATTCTGGATGAAGGTCTGGAAAACAAATCCTATATCGCACAACATACTAAAGACTTCGATGCATTGCGTGAGCATCTCAAAGACTACAGCCCTGAAACAGTGGCACCAATTTGCGGTATTGATGCCGAAACCATTCGTGAAGTTGCGCGTTTATATGCTTCCTCAAAAGCATCAATGATCTTATGGGGCATGGGTATTTCACAACATATTCATGGTACTGACAACGCACGCTGCCTGATAGCGCTGGCATTGATGACAGGCCAGATCGGACGACCTGGCACAGGACTGCATCCATTACGCGGTCAAAACAACGTACAAGGCGCCTCTGATGTTGGTTTGATTCCGATGGTCTACCCTGATTATCTACCAGTTGATGATCCTGCCAACCAGTCACGCTTTGAAACACTCTGGAATCAGTCACTTAGTTCGAGGCCTGGCTTAACCACCGTTGAAATGATTCATGCTGCAGATGCGGGTGAAGTAAAAGGCATGTACGTCGAAGGTGAAAATCCTGCCATGTCCGACCCAAATCAAAATCATGTCAGAGAAGCCTTTACCAAGCTACAACATCTTGTTGTCCAGGATATCTTTCTAACCGAAACGGCTGGTTTTGCAGATGTTATTCTTCCAGCTTCAGCATTTTACGAAAAAACCGGAACCTTCACTAATACGGATCGACGTGTACAAATGGGTCGGCAAGTGGTTAATCCACCTGGTGAAGCCAGACAAGATTTATGGATTATTCAGGAAATTGCTAATCGCCTGGGGGCAAACTGGAATTACCAGGGTGCCAATCAAGTCTTCAATGAAATGCGCGAGGCCATGGATAGCATTGCTGGAATGACCTGGGAACGTCTGGAAACTGAGGAATCGTTGACCTACCCGCTAGAACAAGAAGGCGATTCAGGCACCCCAATCATCTTTACCAATGGATTTCCAACCGAAAATAGCCGTGCTCGATTTGTCCCGGCAACTTATTCGCAGGCCGATGAATTGCCAGATACTGAGTACCCATATATTTTCATCACCGGACGTGAACTTGAGCATTGGCATACCGGAAGTATGACGCGCCATGCCAGTAAACTGGATGCCATTCAGCCAGATCCAGTCATCTACCTTAATCCTAAACTCATGCAGTCACTAAGTGTTGAGATGGGTGATACGGTGACATTGGAATCCCGCAGAGGAAAAATCACTGCCTATGCACGACCTGATATCGGCATCGCTGAAAATACTGCAATGATGGCGTTTTGTTATAATGAAGCTAGTGCAAACCTGATTACCAATGAGGCGCTGGATCCTTACGCCAAGATCCCTGAGTTTAAATTCTGTGCAGTGCGATTGTCAGCTGGAGGATCTGTTGATGTTCGCATTCAGTAGGTGAAATCAGATATTTGCCCTTCTATAGCATGAGGATATAGCATTTTGGTTGCGTGCTCTGTGTATATTTAACTTGGGTGTAGAGAGTCAGACGAAAATTTTAGCTGTATTTATTCCTGCAGCACTGTTTTTCTACAGAGCTGCCCATGAAAAAACATGTTCACTGGCGACTAAAATTTAATGTGCGAAGATTATCAAGAAACTACATTGCAACCAGAATAACTCACTTTAGCTATTGACTTTTGAGCTAAAATCCTTCATTTTAGGACTCACATTTAGAGGGCATAGATAGATTCAATTTAGTCATACGACTCACGATACAAATGCCTCAGGCAATTCGACAAATATCAAAAGCAAACAACCATAAAACTTAAGTAATAACGTTAGGAGGAACTTGATGAAAAAGCCTGTCACTCGTTGGCTGCTCGTGTCTGCAGTCGCATCAGCTTTGGCTCTACCAGCACTTTGTTTTGCAAATAGCGAAGTAGAATCACTCACTCAAAACCCAGATAACTGGGCAACTTGGGGCGGTGATTATTATGGACAACGCTACAGTAAGCTGGATCAGATCAACAGCACAAATGTTAACAAACTACAACCTATTTCTACCTTCTCCACCGGTGTGTTGCGTGGACATGAAGGCGGCCCAATTGTAGTCAATGATATCGTCTACATCCACACCCCTTTCCCAAATATCGTATATGCGCTGGATCAAGATACTCAGAGCATTATCTGGGAATACAAACCAGAACAAAACGAGCAAGAAACACTGCCAGTAATGTGCTGTGATACGGTAAACCGTGGTCTTGCATACGGCGATGGCAAGATCTTTCTGCAACAATCAGATACCACTCTGGTTGCTCTGGACGCCAAAACCGGTAAAAAAGTCTGGGCAGTCAAAAACGGCGACCCTAAACTTGGACAAACCAATACGAATTCACCGCTTGTTGTTAAAGACAAAGTGCTAACCGGTATTTCTGGTGGTGAATTTGGAGTGCGTGGTTTCATTGCAGCGTACAATATCAAGGACGGGTCTTTGGCCTGGAGAGCGTTTAGTGTTGGTACAGACGAGCATGTCAAGCTTGATCCAGATAAAACCACTTCTTTGGGCAAACCTGTTGGCAAAGACTCTAGTCTGAAAAGCTGGGAAGGTGATCAATGGAAAATTGGTGGTGGTACAACCTGGGGTTGGTATAGCTACGATCCTG
>JAZGEP010000054.1:0-44571 GCA_036478815.1 Methylococcales bacterium | reverse complement strand
TCACTCGTGCAACGGTTTGCGCCGAATTCCCCAGTAACTGGTAGCGTTGTTGCAATTGCTCTAATAACTCAGGGTTGTTATCTACACCAGTTCCGTAAATAACAACAGGTTGTTGCTGTAAATCCAGCGCTTCAATGTTAGCAATCACTGCTTCGCTTGACCAATCGTCAATCAAACAAAATTGTCTGGCAGCCGCACGTGTATCCGTATCACCAAATTGATCTAGTGCTATTACCTCAAGTCCACCACTCTGTGCTGATTCGACCAGCATACGAGCTGATTTTGCAATCACAATCAGTGGTGGATGGTAACTACTCAGCTTACCCTCTAGTTTATCCAATCGCTGTCTGGAAAGTGCTCATTTATATCTACTAAACTCCGCGCTTTCGCCTTGCTCTTGAACAAACTAGAGGGCAATCTGAGCAATTATCGATCACACTGAATAGTTACGGCTGATGTTTGAAACTGTTTATGCAAATTCTGTGTAAATTGGTAAAGATTCTGAAGCAGCATCAATCACCTCGACACTAGCTCCTGTCTCTGCAACACTGGTCTTGATAAATTCAAGACCAAGTCGGGTAAATTGGAGACGTGCCTGCTCAATTATTTTATTTGCCAGCACATCACCTTTGACAATACAAAACCCAGTTGGACCCCACGAACTCTGTCCCAAACCAACCGCACCCTGCTGCCCCAGCCACAATACAGCTTGCTCAACCGCTTGACTGGTAAAACGCCCACCCTGTACAACTGCGAAATGATCGCCGACACGTGCTTGTAGCTCACTAATCACTTCACCGAACACCGGTAAATCATTTTCAATGACTGCAGGTAAACCGCGCATAAAGACCAAATGACAAAGATGCGCAACCAACTGTGCAGGAAATTCGGGTAAACTGTTGAAGGCTTCAGCCTCGCTATCACCGTGAATGCCTCGAACACTTGCATCCAGTATCAAGATAAATCGCCATTCATCGGGTACTTGCAGTTGACTCACGACTGGTGGAATTACAGTGCCTGCTGCTCGGCCCCCATCAACCACCAAACCACCCTGACAAAACGCACCAATGCCAATCCCTGAACGATTGCCACGCCCCATCAACGGAACCAGTTGCTCCAATGTTTTATTCAAGCCATACAAACGACTTAATCCAACACCAATCGACAATGCCATCTGTGTACCAGAACCAAGACCGGCATGTTCTGGAATCGCTTGGTCGATGACAATCTTAGCGCCACCATCGAGCTGAAAAGCATCAAAAAAACGTGTCGCATACAACTGCCCTCGATCACGCTGAAAACCTTTAACATCTAATCGATTAGAGCGAGACAACCGCATACTGACACCCACTTCATTGAGTGCTACGCCAATACTCCCAAAACGCCGACCCAAAACCCCGGAAATATCAATAAAACCCATATGCAAACGCGCGGGCGCATAAACATGCAGCGCATTGGGTTGAATTGATTTGTCTAAAGTATTCAAAAGGATTAGGATTACGCTTAAAGAAACCAGCATTTCGGAAATGCGATATTATAGCGCAGAACAACAAGACTCGTATCGTTCAAAACCAAGTCAAATAAACACTTGAAAATAATCTGAGACGCGCTAAACAAAAGAAAACATTAATAGCTGTTGACACTCACTAAAGTCTAAAGGTACCCTCACAACTAAACATTACAAGCAAAAGCAATACCATAATGGCTTTTCTGGCAGTCACCGGAAAACTTCACAAACTGACAGCTCTGGTGTTTAGCCTTCTGAGAAATCGATTCTTCAACAGTTCAAACAGAGTAATTTAGGAGAACAGAACATGGATGCACGCAGTATATTAGATGATCTATTAAAAACCGGGCAGGATTTGGTTGAACAAGGCAAAGACTTGGTCGAAAACAAAGCCGGTGTACCTGTCGATGAAAACGCCCGCAACACAATGCTTGATGGCGCAAAAAAAGGTGCAATTGGTGCTGGAGTATTAGCTGTATTACTAGGCACAGGTGCTGGCAGAAAAGTGACTGGAGCCGCTCTTAAAATGGGTAGTGTGGCAGCTGTAGGTGGTTTAGCCTATAAAGCATTTCAAAACTGGCAAGGCGTGCATTCCGGCAAACCTGTTGAGGAAACCGCATCGGCCAATCAGCTAGAAGGAGAAGCAGCAGAAAATAGAAGCCTGACCTTACTCAGAGCCATGATTGCAGCAGCCAAAGCTGACGGACATATTGACGAAGGCGAGCTTGAAACAATTCAAAAGCAACTGTCCACAATGTCACTGGATGGTGATACCCTGGAATTTCTCCAGGCCGAATTGACAAAGCCGGTTAGTGCTGCTGAAATTGCCTCGGCAGCAGACTCACCCAACGCCGCAGCAGAAATTTATCTGGTTTCCAGAATTATTATTGATGATAGCAATGCCCAGGAAAAAGCCTACCTGGCTGAACTGGCAAAACAATTGAAACTAAAAGATACGCTGGTTGCAGAACTTGATTACAAGGCGACACACCAGAGTTCTTCCAATGCCTAAACTTTAATGCCAATAACCAAAAAAGGGTTTCGTAAAACGAAACCCTTTTTTGGTAGTGGTCATTTTATAAGTGATTCAGGAGTGAGAATTTCATATCACCACCTATCAATTCCCCACTCCCTTTTTTTAAAACAATTAACCTTTCAGGCTCTATTTACGTTTCCAATTCCCCTCATTAGTATCCCCAGTATCATCATCATCATTTTTATCCCAACGTTGTTGCCCCGTATGCAATACCTCAAGATATCCAGTACCATCTTGTGGAGTACTGGTGTCTGGTGTTGCCCTTAGCGTATATGTGGAATTGGTTAAAACCTCGAGTGTGACATCATAATACTTGGCTGTTTCATCCGAGAGCATAGCAAGAATGGATGAACTCTGATTTGCAATCAATGGGGTTGCCCCAGTTGTCTTGGTCTTATCGCAAGCACTACCGTTATAACAAGCATTTACAGTACGCTGACGCTCTAAATAACCTGCAAGTTCCATTAAATCAGCTTTTGCCATAGCAATCCGTGTTTTTTGCAGGTGTTCCTGATAACTGGGTACGGCAATCAGCGTTAATATTGACATAATAGCCATTGCTATTACCAATTCAATTAAAGTAAAGCCTTGTTCAGCTCTTTGATTCATTCCTGACTCTCCTGACACACATCAAAAACACTACGAAAAAAAACATACATTTCAAAGCAACTATTTGCAAACAACGCCTGTTATATGAAAACAGAAATTTTAAAGGCGTTTTGTCGCAGAATATGCGAATATTTCTATATGAAACCCCACGTTAGTATCCTAAGGAACGTGCACGAAATCACTTGGTCAACTGACTTGTCTTTTTATCCGTCTTCCGCGTTGCAGCTACGGTTGAATAGCTCGCTATGCGCCCTTCGCTGTACCTTGAAGACAGACAAAAATTCTATACCTGTTGACCAAGTGATTTTGTGCACGTTCCTATACAATAATTCATAAAGAAAAATTCCTACGGATACTTTATAGATGTCGGCAAAGGATGTGGAAACTTTAATCAAAAATACATGGAACTGAGTTACAAACAATTCATAGCAGGACAGATGGCCCTAACCCCCATGTCTCACTAGTAGTCTTTCAATGTGATATTGCCGGGTATAGGGAGCTGAGAAGTGGTTAGCTGCTAGGCGCACGAGAGAGATAATTATTTTATAACTTTATTTTCAATCGAGTCTGGCCCTAATACTGCCAAGTCTTGCAATCTAACATTTGATTCTGTGATTCTGAAATTACATTATTGCAAGACACTCTTTTCACTTCACTGACCATAAATATTCTGTTTGTCAGAGATTTTTATTGTTTAGTGTTTTTCTGATTTCTTTAGACCAGATTTTATATGCAGCTTTAGTGAGGTGAGTCCCATCTCGAGAATATTTTGGAAGTAATGATTGACTTGGACAAAGAAGTGGATTTAAGTCGATAACAGATAAGTTGTGTTCAGCAGCATATTCACGCAATTTATTATTAAGTGTCTCTACAAACTCTACAAATTGTTCTTCTTCCCGATATAAAGTCAACTGAATGATGGGTTCAACTCCAAACTCTTGTAGTTTATCCAAAATTTCTACGTAGTATCCAAATGATAAATGCGCTCCTGCAAGGCTCTTATCTTCATCATTAATACCAGCCATAACGAACGCAACTTTTGGACGAAGATTAGCAACTCTTTTACCATAAAGACGCAATTGTCGTGTGGTTAATCCACCGTGTCCAAAATTCCATGTATTGAAATTATATTCACCTATTTTAAATGCCCAAATACCACCGTCTCTTGTTATAGAATCACCGATGAATGCAATTTCGGGACGCCCTAACTTAGGCGCCAATATGTTTTGGTAGAGATGATATTGTATGCCTGAACTATACATCAGCAATATTAATGCAGGAATCGTTATCAGGACGTTCATCAAAAGGGAAATAATAAAAATTGATTTTACTCCTTGCTTCATTCTTGACTCCTCGTTCTTGAGGGACAAAAAAGGTGATCCCCTATCGTTTACAGATCAAGTAAAGATAGAAGGGAAATGAATATCAAGTTCAATGATAAGAATGGGTGCCAGCATTGCATCGAGAATTCTTCAATGACTGACACCTAATTCTTACTGAGAGATATAAACATTTAATCCTGTGTGCAGAAAGTCGGCACAAGACCCTGTGCTTTTACTGCCAGCCCTCGGATCATAGAAACCAAATCATTCAGAGTAACAATTTACGGCGCTTGTACAATCCCATTGCCAACATCATCCATTTCCAGACCAGCAGCCAATGGTGTACGGATTGCTGAAGCGAGGATATTGGCAGCTAGATTTTCGCCCGATACCTGACCATTCTCAGAAAATTGTTTTTGTGCCCATAACGTAGCAACACCAGCCACGTGAGGAGTTGCCATACTTGTACCACTCATTCCAACCAGGCCTCCACCTAACTTGGCGGAGACGATATTCACACCCGGTGCAGAGACATTGCATTGAGTATTGGAAAATCCGGCAACGCCAAAGCCAGCGTTTCCCTCGCTCAATGCACCAACCGAAATAATCCCAGTGCCTGCAGACGGCGGTGCAGCCGCAATTTCGAATGCAGGGCGATTGCTTTCGTTACCCGAAGCGGCGACCACAACTGTTCCCTGAGCAAACGCATTGCGCGCGAGCAAGAAATCGGCCAATTGGGTGAATAGATTGATGTTGGCCCGATATTGCTCAAGTGCAATCGATGTTGCTGGCCGTATATCCATACCGGATCCTTGAAGTTGTTGCACGAATCCGGGGAAATCGATCCCCAGAGACATTGAAACGACATGCGCTCCTTGTTCAGCTGCCCAGTTGATAGCACTCGCCAAGGTAGCGGACGAGCCCCCGCCTTCTCCCAGAACTTTACCAATCAGGGCCTTTTTGATGTTACGAGCAACACCGATGCGAAGACCATCTACATCCTGTCCAAAAATGGTCCCCGCGCAGTGAGTTCCATGACCATGGTTATCATTATCACCCTCAGTGGTAAAGTTTTTTTGCACGATGTCCACACCATTGAACGCAGCATGACCAGGGTCGATTCCAGTATCCAATACACAAACAACAATATTACTACCATCAAAGCTTGAATTGACGGCACCGACCGCATCAACACCCCAAGTTGTAGTGGTAGCCGACACAGTAAGATTTGCCTCTACCGGTTCATGAAGTCGCAAAGGCATCGGCACTGCGATAGCCCGGGTTCTCGGATCCCGTCTAAGATCGTCCTTATCTTTCTTACTCAGTGCCATTTTCTCCAGCTCCAATGATCCTGGGTTACCAGAGGATCCAGGCGCTCTTGGGCCTGCCCCCAATAACTCTGAACCAACACTTGCAGATTCAGGCACAAAGGGATTCTCATGTCGAAGAACGATGTATTCAAAATTATCCATTGTGTTTCTCCTTAATTCATATTTCCGTTCTGATCACTACCAAGTTTTTCCGGGTGTCATTTCCCCCACCTTGCGCAAGTTCACGAAAAGTTATACCTGAGCCTAACTGATGCTATTATAAAACTGAAAATACACATAAAGACACAGACAACTTGACGGGCTAACGAGATCAGTCAAAAATAGTTCAAGCCGCAGATTTCTCAAGCAGGCAACAACACGGTAGAACTCCAAAAGTTTAGTTAATCACACATATACAACATAAATATTGAACAAGTCAACGTGAATAGTTACTTGACATTAAGGAACGTGCATGAACTTTCTTGAACATCCTGGCTGGTCTTTTTGCTCCTGACGAAACCATCTCAATCGTTGCGTAGAACAACTCATTTTAAATCCTCGCTCCGAAGTTCCAATCTTACCCAGATAGCAAACCATGACTAAAGCTAGTTGATATCAGCTCCTGCTTGTGGGATCGATATTAATAACCATTGCTAACATCTCCTATGCTACGGAAACCATACTACCCAGCGAAGTTACATCCAGAGCCATCGAAAGCGACAAAGAACTACTCGACGAGTTAATGGGCATTGTTGATGAAGCTAACGACATTGCAACCAGCACTCGGATACAACCTCAACATAGCAACTGGATGATTGGTTAACAGGTTCTCTCTGCTTGGCCAGCAGGCGTGACGCATAGTGCTGCGACTTTTGATAGAAGTGCGATGACTAAATATGCGGTTACTGTGGAGGCTCAAATCGCGGAAACCAATGGATCGGATGTATATTATGGCACTACAAAGCGCTTGTGATTTTCAAGCGATTGTTTTTTTAATTAAATATTTTTACGGGAAGTCAATATCAATGACTTACGGCGATTTGTGAGATGAAAACGGCAAACTTGAGCTAAGAGTGCTAATAAAACAAGCGCATAGCACAGACTATGAAACTATTTTATTAGCGCTTCTGTGGAGCCAAAAGGCAAGTCAAAACATGGAAGTTATTAAATCCTCGCTCCTTAACGACTAATCAATTTGAGAAACTCATTACGCGTACTGTAATCAGCGCGAAACACGCCTAACATGCTGGATGTGGTCATCACTGAATTCTGCTTTTCTACACCACGCATCATCATGCACAAATGCTGTGCTTCGATAACAATTGCAACTCCACGTGGGTTGATTGCAGTCTGGATTGCAGTGGCGATTTCTTTGGTCAATCTTTCCTGTATTTGCAGCCGGCGGGCGTACATGTCAATAATTCTGGCGACTTTGGATAGCCCCATGACTTTTCCGGTGGGTAAATAACCAACATGGCATTTACCAATAAATGGTAGTAAATGATGTTCACACATCGAATATAATTCAATATCTTTGACGATAACCATATCCTCTGTATCAACGTCAAAAACAGCATCATTGAGAACTTCTTCAAGACTCTGGTTATACCCTTGAGTCAAAAATTTGAATGCAGTCGCCGCACGTTTAGGGGTATCCACTAAGCCTTCACGAAATACATCTTCGCCAATTGCTGTTATGATCTCTGAATAACTTGTTTCCAAATCCATCTGTATTAGCTCCTTCACCGTTGTATCTGCGCATGTCTTGGAGCACAGGGTAGCATAATACTCTCAACACAAGGAATCTGTAGATAAGTACTCGACCATAATTATTTTAACATTTTACTTGTCTTTTTTATCATCTTCAGCGTTGCATAAACAGTTACATAGCTCACTATGTGCCTGTTTGTACGCCTTGAATATGATAAAAATCCTGCGTAAAATTGTTAAAATACTTATGCACGAGTACTTAGGTGGTTTGACGAAACAAAGTTACCAACCTTGCTGGTCTTTTTGCTCCTGACCAACGCAATCTCAATCGTTACGTAGAATGACTATGTGCCTCTTGAGATTGCGTTGGTCAGAAACAAAAATCCTGCGCAATCTTGGTAACTTTATTCCGTCAAACCACCATAAGAAACGTGCACGAAAATTATTAGTGGAATATTCGTTATTCACCTAAACAGTTCTTCAAACCAGGATTTTACTGGTTCGATTGTGTCAATCGGATCAAAATTGCGCACACCACATTGTGAAATATCTGTCGGCGCAGAACCTTTAATAAACGGGAATTGGACGGCATGTTCGCAGGAAGCGGTTGTCCTGCGCCAGTTGTCAGTATCCACCCACACCGGTTCAATCGCACTGGTTGGCGTTAAATAGAGTGGTTTTTTAGCAATCCGCTGCATGAGTCGTGCCCACAAGTTAAGAGCGCCTGAAGATCCGCTTAAATTTGCCGGAAGGTTATCATCCCTACCAACCCAAAAAACAGCCAGGTAATCACCACTGAATCCTGCAAACCAACTGTCTCGCAGACCATTTGTTGTTCCAGTTTTACCCGCAACCATCAATCCCTTGGGCAGTCTGGCAGCAGCCGATTTGCCTGTACCAATTTGCATCACTTCCTGTAAATTGGTATTCAATAAATACGTCGGGCTGGGTTCCAATACTTGACGCATGGTTAATGAATATTGATGTAATAGTGTTCCGTCATCTCCTGTAACGGCTTTAATCGCTCTCAACGGCGTCGAAAAACCTTGCGTTGCGATGGTTTGATACATTTGTGCAACTTCTAGTGGTGATAATTCCAGAGCGCCAAGCAACAGTGATGGATACAGCTTTATTTCACGAGAAACGCCCATTGCGCGTAAGGTTTTGGCAACATATCCCAACCCTAGCTCCATACCGAGATCAACAGTTGCCAGATTATATGAAAAAGTCAACCCTTCATGAAAAGGCACATAGCCATGCACTGCCTTATCATAGTTTTGTGGTTGCCAGGTTTTACCACGATGATCACGCAATTTTATCGGTTGGTCTTTGAGCAAGGTAATCAGTGTATATTGATCTGGTATTGACAGAGCACTCAGATAAACAGCCGGTTTTACCAACGACCCGATTGGACGAACTGCGTTTAATGCACGATTAAATCCCGCAAAACGTAGATCACGCCCCCCAGCAAACCCTGTAATTTCTCCTGTTTGACGGTCGGTAATCACTGCTGCAGTTTGTAATTTAGAGACTTTTTTACGCTTTTCCAGGACAGTCATCCCTTTTTCAATGGATACTTGTAGCGCAGCTTGAACTTGCAGATCAAGCGTAGTAAAGATATTCAAACCAGCGCTAGTCAGCGTCTGTTTATCAAATTCACCTGCTAATTCTCGTTTAACCAACTCCATAAATGCCGGATAGCGACTGGAGCTATAACGTTTCGCCTCTATAACATCCAGTGGCGTTTTCTGTGCGACTTCACGCTGTTCGGCATCAATGAATTGTTGATCGTGCATCAGCTGCAAGACAAGATTACGCCGCTTCAATGCACGCTCGGCATGTCTGCGTGGATTATAGTCCGAAGGTCCTTTGATGATCCCTGTCAGCAATGCAGTTTCATGTAATTTCAATTCTGACAATGGCTTACCGAAATAAAACTGACTGGCAAGTCCAACACCATGAATCTCACGTGCGCCATCTTGTCCCAAATAGATTTCGTTAAGATAGCTTTCAAGAATCTCCTCTTTGCTATAGTGAAATTCCAGCAATAATGCCAGAATGGCTTCATTAGCTTTGCGGATCCAGGTTCTCTCCGGGGTCAGATAAAGATTTTTAACCAGTTGCTGGGTAATCGTGCTGCCACCTTGAACGATTCCACCAGAACGCGCATTTGCCACTATTGCGCGCCCAATAGCTTTGAAAGAAAGACCATGATGTTGATAAAAATCCCGATCCTCTGTTGCCAGCAGGCCGTTAATGAATGATTGAGGGATTTCATTTAAATTCACCAGTACGCGATCTTCTTTTAACGCCGGATAAAACCGCCCTATCACCACCGGTTCCATACGATATTCATTTAGCGACTGATGACTCTCTTTTAATTTTAAGCTGACAACTCTTGACCCGGAGTAGCGCATGGTGATTACTCGCGATGGTTCAGCGCCATCCCAAAAACCAAAAGGTCGGGTTTTGATCACCAGTTCGCTATTGCCTTGTATATAACTCCCAGGTGTGTCTGGTGTTGAAGTATGCCTGTAACCCAACTCTTTGAGCGTTTCAATGACTTGAGCACTGGTTACCGTGCCTCCTACTTTTACCTGAACAGGACGCGCATAAATTTTCGCAGGGACAGACCATTGTTGCTGGGCAAACGATTCCCTCACTTTAAAATCCAGGTAGCCAATATAGCTTACAAACAAAAAGCTTAAAAACAGAATCAATCCGAGCAGCGTTCGCTTAAAACCACGCATAAAATCACTGGTTTTGTTAAACGATTTTTTTGCTCGGCTGGAACGCCTGCCGAGTGTTTTTTTCTTAGCAGGTGTGGTTTTTTTCTTCCGAGGTGTAGCAGATTTTGTTGTTTTGGGTTTATTGGCTGCTCTCACAGATTTTCGAGAACCTGGTTTATTGATTGTTGGCTTATTATTTTTTTTATCAGGCATCGTTTTAAATTTTCTGGGTTGAGATGTATACCGAAACAGACTGGATATCAATTAGATAGTGTTGTTGAACAGGGGTGCTGATTCCATACAATATTATTAATTTCACCATGAAGAACATGAAGAGCATGAAGAGAAGAGACAAGAGTGAGTTGTACTCGCTTTATTTGTAGTGGAGATGGGGCAGCTTGCTCTATTAGCGTTGCCTTTCCTTCATCTTCTTCATGTCCTTCATAGTGAATAATCAAGCCTTAGGCAACGCGTAATAAATAACTCACCAGTATTACTTGTCTTATTGCCTGTCTTCTGCGTTGCAACTTCGGTTACATCGCCCGCTATGCTCCCTACGTTGCGCCTTGAAGACAAACAACAATCCTGCGCAATACTGGTGGGTTATTTATAGTGCGTTACCTTAAACGAGATAAATGACCACATAATGGGCATTATGCTGAATCAGCACCCTTGAAAACCGCACACTAAAATTCAGCGTTTACATGGTAACCCAGATTAGCAGAATCACAGATGAACCATTTAAGCTCTAGTCCGCACTTCTCTTAAAATTAAACAGACAGCTAACTCGCAATAAATAACCCACCAGATTGCGCAGGCCATTTGTTGATCAAATACAGTTAGTCTTCAAGTCACAACAGAGGGCGCATAGCTGGCTATGTAACCGGAGTTGCAGCGTAGAAGTCAGCAAAAGACAAGTAAGGTATTGGATTACTTAGTACGAGTTAGCATATTACGATTTGGAAAAGTATTGGCGAGTTATGTTAAAGACCACAGGACTTAATCCTATCAAAGCAATCAGATTCGGCAATGCCATCAATCCATTCATCACATCTGCGAGTAACCAGATAAATTCCAGCTGTCCGTATGTTCCAACTGGTATCATAATAATCCACAACAGTCTGAAAGGTATGATCACTTTGCTGCCAAACAGATATTGGGCACAACGCTCACCATAATAACTCCAGCCCAATATCGTGGTGAATGCAAATACGCATAAACCGAATACAACAATCTGTCCACCACCTTCCCAGCCTGCCTGAAAGGCCCATACAGACAACATAGCTCCGGTCTTTCCAGAACTAAAAAGCCCACTCAGAAGAATCACCAATGCTGTCAGAGTACAAATTATCAAGGTATCAATAAAAACACCCAGCATGGCGATTAGGCCTTGCTTGACCGGATCTTTGGTTTGTGCGGCAGCGTGAGCAATAGCGGCGCTGCCAAGCCCTGCTTCGTTGGAAAATACGCCACGAGCAACACCAAAACGAATAGCCGCCCACATACTTGCGCCAGCAAAACCGCCGACCGCTGCTGTTCCGTTAAATGCATTGTCGATAACCAGACGTATCACCGCTGGTACTTCTGAAATGTGGGTGAAGATAATATACAAGGCACCTGAGACATACACACCCGCCATGATTGGCACCAGAAAGCTGGCCACTTCAGCAATACGCTTTACCCCGCCAAGAATCACTGCAGCAGTTAAAACAGTCATCACTGTTGCTATCAACCAATTGGGAATAGACCACGCAGTACGTAATGCTTCTGAGACAGAGTTTGCTTGCACCAGATTGCCAATGCCAAATGAGGCACACATTCCGAACAGAGCAAATAAACCGCCCAGCCATACCCAACGTTCTCCAAGACCGTTGCGGATGTAATACATGGGGCCACCAACATAGTGCCCGGCCTGATCCTGATTACGATATTTGACGGCCAATACCGCCTCGGCGTATTTGGTTGCCATACCGAATGCAGCAGTAATCCACATCCAGAAGATGGCGCCTGGCCCACCCAAAGCAATTGCGGTGGCAACACCTGCAATATTACCAGTCCCCACAGTCGCTGATAATGCTGTCATTAATGCTTGAAAAGGCGGTATTTCACCACTGCTGGTATCGGCAACCCTGCCCTGCAGAAGTAATTTGAATGCAGTCGGTATTTTGCGCCAAGGCATTAGCCCTAACCCAAGACTGAGATAGACTCCGACTAACAATAACAATGTTAATGTTATCGGCCCCCAAATCAGTTGACTGGCGGATTCAAGAAATTCAGTGAAAACGGTCATAGATTATCCTTAATTCAAACAATAACCAGGGCGAAGAACATATCATGCCAGCAACTCATTGTATAATGCTTGTTTGATCAAACATCCACTATTTCATAAAGCAAGAAGCGACGGAAAATAATCAATGACAATGACACCAGAACAACAATATGATGATGCAGTTAACCAATTCATCGCGCTAGCCAATCAACTAAAAGATAAACAGTACCCAATGGAAGCCGTTTCAGCTGCGTTAATGAGTGCTTCTGCGGTCTATGCAACCTACGTTGCAACTGGCGGTATCAACAACGGTTTTCTGTTGGCTCCAGGAGTTGAAAAAGTCGCTGAAACCTACCGAAATCAGTTACAAGCGATTCAGGACACCAAGAAACAAGCTGCTGAAGATGCAGGACTAAGAGCTAAAGATGCTAATGCGCAAGAGCAGCCCCAATAACCTAAGGAGTGAGGATTTAAATAAGTTACCGAAGTATGGCGTAGCATTTTGATTTCACATGAGCACTCATAAAATGGGCGCATAGCAGGCTACGCAACCATTAGTATGGGTGTTTATGTAGGATCAAAAGGCAAGTCAAAATCGGAAAGTTATTAAATCCTCACTCCTAAACATCCAAATGATAACTATTCGGTTGACTATCTAGAAGGAGACTGCCCGAGAATAGACGGCTTACTGTGCAAATACTGAATTTGGCCAGTGTTTCATCGCGACGAGCTTCCAGAAAAACCACTCACAGTTTTGACTTAAGTATTTGATTGACCTGTGCGGGATTGGCTTTACCTTGAGTTTGCTTCATCACCTGTCCGACAAAATAGCCAAACAGCTTTTCTTTGCCACTACGATACTGTTCGACTTGCTGTGGACTATCGGCAATAATCTGATCGATGACGGCTTCAATTGCAGAGCTGTCAGTAATTTGTTTCAGTCCTTTTTGTTCGATGATCTGGTCAGCGCTGCCCTCACCATTCAACATGGCTTCAAACACTTCTTTTGCAATTTTCCCTGAGATCGTCTTGTCTTCTATGCGCTTGATGAGACCCGCCAGTGCAGGAGCCTGAACACTGCTCTCTGCAAGTTCAACACCTGATTTGTTCAGCGCTGCAGAAAAATCACCAGAAACCCAGTTAGCGCAAAGCTTGGGATCACAAGCTGATTCACTCACCACTGCTTCATAAAAATCAGCGAGTTGTTTTGACGCGCTCAAGACTTCCGCATCATAGCTGCTAAGCGCGTACTCATCGATAAATCGCTGGCGCTTTTGATCCGGCAGTTCAGGTAAACTCTGACGCACTGTTTCAATATACTCTGGATCTATGTGCAGTGGCACCAGATCAGGATCCGGAAAATAACGATAATCATTGGCTTCTTCCTTGCTGCGCATCGATCTGGTTTCATCTTTTCCAGAATCATACAAGCGCGTTTCCTGCACGACTTGAGCTCCCGACTCAATGACATCTATCTGGCGTTCTACTTCATGGTTGATGGCTTTTTCTACAAAACGAAAAGAATTCAGATTTTTGACTTCGGCACGAGTGCCTAATTCAGTTTGACCTTGTGGACGCACTGAAACATTCGCGTCACAGCGGAATGACCCCTCTTGCATATTGCCATCACAGATTTCCAGATAACGGACTAACGCATGAATTTTCTTCATATAGGCAACCGCTTGTTTGGCTGATCTCAGATCTGGTTCGGAGACGATTTCCAATAATGGTGTTCCGGCTCGATTGAGATCAATCCCGGTTGAGCTCTCGAATTCTTCATGTAAAGACTTTCCTGCGTCCTCTTCCAAATGAGCGCGCGTAATACCAATACGCATTTCCTGGTCTTCTACACGAATCATCAAATAGCCATTCTTGACCACTGGCAATTCAAACTGACTGATTTGATAGCCTTTGGGTAAATCGGGATAAAAATAATTCTTGCGCGCAAACACAGACATTGGTGCAACTTCGGCATCAATAGCAAGACCAAACTTTGTCGCCATTCTCACAACATCAGCATTCAGAACAGGCAGAGTTCCTGGTAGCGCGAGATCAATCGCACAAGCCTGAGTATTGGGCAATGCACCATAAGCAGTCGCAGCGCCAGAAAATATTTTGCTCGCAGTTGCTAACTGGGCATGAATTTCAAGACCGATAACAACTTCCCATTCCATTTGTATCTCCATATTCTGTTTGGTAACAACCTCAATGCTGAGAGATTTTGATTTCAAAGCAGATAGTATCTGACTAAAATCAGCTCTAATTATATGTATAACTACAGCACGATAATGATGACATATTCATCGAATTGTTACCAATAAGGAATGGAAATTTAATAACTTTGTCATTCTGGTGAAGTCGTTTTTCTTCTCATTAAACGATCTCATGAGGACTCTAGTGATTCTACACGACGTTTGAGATCGTTTTAGCAGGAGGAAAAGAACAAGTCAGGATAATAAAGTTATTGAAATTCCATTCCTAAAGGAACGGGCATGGAATAACTTCGACAACTGGCGCAGGATTGTTGTTTGTCTACAAGGCGCAGCAACAGGCGCATTGTGAGCTATGTAACTGTTGTGGCAACACCGAAGACGGACAACAAGACAAGTCAGTTGTCGAAGTTTTTTCATGCACGTCCTGAAGTGTCATAGGTGAATTTTTTATTCACGTTGTTGAACCAGGGTTAGTTGCCTTCTCCAAATCAGTGAGCACTTTAAGTGCTTGATCGCACGAGTCCAAACAAAGATCCTGGCTAGGATTAAATGCACTGCACACTGCAGGCCGACGAATGTCGTTGAAAATGAGACAGGCATTATCCGCACTTAATTGAATACAACGAACCCCAGCAGGTTTTCCATTGGGCATTCCGGGAATTGGTGAGGTAATTGTGGGAGCAATACAACAGGTTCCGCATCCAGCACGACATGACATCATTGGTTTCAAAGACATAACCAGCTAATTGCTGATAAACATGGCATCACCATAGCTAAAAAAACGATAGGATTGAGAAATTGCATGCTGGTAAGCCTTCATTACATGTTGATAACCACCAAAAGCACAGACCAACGTTAATAACGTAGACTCAGAAACATGGAAATTAGTCAACATAGCGTCAACAGTGTTGAAACGGAAGCCAGGCGTAATAAACAACTGTGTTTCGCCATGCAAAGGATTGATTTTTCCTTGCGAACTAGCGGCTTCGAGAGCTCGCATCACTGTGGTTCCTACTGCAATAATACGTCCCTTACGCACTTTTGTCTGACAAATTTTCTCTACAATGTCAGCGCTAACATCAACACGTTCTGAGTGCATTACATGATCCGCGAGTTTGTTGACTCGTATTGGCTGAAAAGTACCCGCACCAACATGCAAAGTAATAAATCCGGTTTCAATCCCTTGATTGTGTATTTTATCCAGCAAAGTTTGGTCAAAATGCAAACTCGCAGTTGGCGCAGCAGCAGCTCCCGGTTGCTCAGCGAACACACTCTGATAACGCGTTTGATCATCTAACGTATCAGACCTTTTTATATATGGAGGAAGAGGCATGTGCCCTGCACTACGGAGCATTTGATCAATCGTATAATTGTTAACCATTTGTAGTGTATATAGCGCGTTCTTGCGTTCAGTGACCGCAACTCTAAACTGATTTGCAATAATAACTTCCTGATCTGTTTTCAGTGCTTTACTGGCGCGTATTTGTACCAGCATCAAGGTGTCACTGAGAACACGCTCGATTAGAATCTCAACCTTGCCGCCAGTTATTTTGTGTCCAAAAAGACGCGCAGGAATCACACGTGTGTTATTCAACACCAACAAATCACCTGCTCTCAAAAATCCTGTAATCTGATCGAACACAGTATCCGTAATCGCTCCAGTTGCTCGATTTAGACACAGCAATTTACTAGCACTCCGTTCTGAAAGTGGCTGCTGGGCAATTAAGTGTTCAGGAAGATTGTAATGGTAATCTTGCTTCAGTAGCATGGCTTTGACATATCGACCGTAATGAGATGCCATTTTATCTGACACAACGTAGCAGGTAAAATTGCGATGCTCGATTGCATTATTATCTGTTGATAATGAGCACTTTCCAGACAGCGATTGGACAAAATAGAGGATAAGCTGAGAGTTACCTCTTTTTTAATACTACATCCTTAATAATCGAGGCGTAACGTAAAGATTGTCAACTGACTGTGAGATAATAGTGCTTTTTTTTGGTACAACTGCGTGCCATTGCAAACACTCAATAAATCTTCATTTCCCTTAAAAAACTTAACATGTTCTGGGTAAATGATGGCGAAAACTGTCTGGGACGATTAATGAATAACATGGAACAATTTGAACATTTATCGCGTGGAGCTCACGAGATACTGGTTGAAAAAGAGTTTAAGGATTTGCTCACTAGCGGACGACGATTGAAAATCAAGGCTGGTTTTGACCCAACTGCGCCAGATTTGCATCTTGGTCATACTGTCTTGCTCAATAAGCTCAAGCAGTTTCAGGATGTTGGTCATGAGGTGATTTTTCTGATTGGTGATTTTACAGGGATGATTGGTGATCCGACGGGTAAGAACATCACCCGCAAAGCATTGACTAAAGACGATGTGCTTGAAAACGCACGTACATACCAGGAGCAGATTTTTAAGGTTCTTGACGAAGACAAGACCACAGTGCAATTTAATTCGAATTGGATGAATGAGTTCAGCGCATCAGATATGATCCAGCTCGCCGCCAAACACACGGTTGCACGTATGTTGGAACGTGATGATTTTAATAAGCGTTATAGTGGTAACCAGCCGATTGCGATTCACGAGTTTTTGTATCCGTTAATACAAGGGTATGATTCAGTGGCTTTACAAGCTGATGTTGAACTGGGTGGTACCGATCAAAAATTTAATCTGTTGGTTGGGCGGCAACTTCAGGAACAATATGGACAAAAACCGCAGATCGTGATGACTATGCCAATTCTTGAGGGTTTGGATGGAGTACAGAAGATGTCCAAATCATTGGGTAATTATATCGGTATTGCTGAACCTGCTAATGAAATGTTTGGTAAAATTATGTCCATCTCTGACGATTTAATGTGGCGTTATTTTGAGTTACTCAGTTTTAGGCCAATGACTGAAATCAATGACTGGCATCAAAGCTGTAATGATGGGGCAAATCCGCGTGATTACAAGGTATTGTTGGCGCAGGAGATTATCGAACGATTTCATCACCGGCAAGCCGCTGAAGATGCGCTGACTGAATTTGAAGCGCGTTTTAAACATGGTGCGATGCCTGATGATATTCAGCAGTTGGAGTTGACTGCCCCAGATGCAGGTTATGCAATTGCCAATCTGCTTAAAGATGCAGGCTTGACTCAAAGCACATCAGACTCACTACGTATGTTGAAACAAGGTGCAGTGCGTATTGATGGTGAGCGGGTTAGCAATACAAAGCAAGTGTTAAAAACCGGGAGTGAGCATGTATACCAGGTTGGAAAGCGTCGATTTGCAGGAATAAAACTGATTTGAAGGTTGTTAATTCATGAATTGAATTGGTTATCCTTCAGTAAATCAAGTTACAGACATAGTGAAACGTGCTTGAAATAACTTGAACAATTGACGTAACTCAGCGTAATCTGCAACTGCTCAGATTGCCCTCTCATGTACAAGAGTAAAGTGAGATTGCAGTATTGAAATAAGCGCAAATGAACGTTGAGTTACTGACTAAAATGAAAAGCATCACTGGATGAATTTCTGGAGACTGGCACTTGATAGCGCGACTTGATCCTATCATTCTTGAGTAATGTAACAATTGCTGCAGCGAAGAAGATGGATCAACAGACTAGGCCTGAATGCTCAATTTCTCAACTTTCCATGCCGTAAGCTACAAAACAATTAATATTTCCTGATTATTTTTGTTGGAATTGTCTTGTCACCAGTATGCATGTTTAAGGATAATAAGGAGACTATATTAAACAACTCCCAAAACTGATTTGTCATTTTGCATTATTTCGGTGTTTGAAAATAGTTGTATAGCTCGCTGTATGCTCTCCTGGCTTGAGCAGGAACAACTATTCGACAAAAAATGGCTTATGCCAGTTTCAGAAGTTATTTAATTTCGGTTTCTAAGGAGTGAGAATTTAATAACTTCCCGATTTTGACTTGCCTTTTGATCCCACAGAAGCACTCATAAAACAGTTGCGTAGCCTGCTATGCGCCCATTTTATGAGTACTCGTGTGAAATCAAAATGCTGCACCAAACTTCGGGAAATTATTAAATCCTCACTCTTAAAAACGTTGTTTCCGGTGTTCCGGTACGTATTGATTTTTGAATTTATGGGATGGGTTAATAAATGTTGCAAGTAATTCGCAAGCAAGTCCATGGTTTTTTAGGTTGGTTTATCATGGGTTTAATTATTATGTCTTTTGCCTTGTGGGGAATTTCCAGTTATGTTGATGGCGGGGAAGAAATCCCCGTTGCAACTGTGGGGAGCACCAAATTTTATCAAAAAGACGTTAACCGGGCCTATTTACGACTCAAACAATCGAATCCACAGTATGCTGCCCTGGATGAAAGTGTCCTGCGTAAAGAAGCAATACGACAATTGGTGTCAGATACTGTGCTTGGTGATACCGTTGATGATGTTAACCTTGAGGTTGGCGATCAGGCGGTCAAGAAAATCATTCAGGATATTGATGTGTTTAAGGTGGATGGCAAATTTGATAAGAAAACTTATACACTGGCTTTAAACAGTCAAGGCCTTTCATCGCGACAATTTATTGAACAAACCCGTTTGGCAATGGCGAAAGATCAGTTGCGACGGAGTAGTCTAGACTCAGGATTTGCCACTGAGACAGAACTCAATGGTTATTTCAAATTATTTAATCAATCGCGAGAAGTTGAGTACGTTAATATTCCGGTAACGGTTACACAGATTCAACACTCAGATGAGAATATACAGGCCTATTATAAAGAACATGCTGATCGCTATCAGGTTCCTGAACAGGTTTCCTTACAATATGTTGAGTTAAATCTGGATGATTTGGCAGCACAGGAAGAGGTAACAGATGAAGGCTTGCTAACGTATTATGAAGAGCAAAAAGATAGCTTTACGACTGAGGAACGTCGTAAAGTCAAACATATTCTGATTTCTACTAAAAATGATGATTCAGATGCGGGTGCGTTAAAAAAAGCTCAGGACATACAACAAAAATTGATTCAAGGTGAGAATTTTGCTGATCTTGCAAAACAGTTGTCAGAAGATCCATTGTCAAAAAAGAAAGGTGGCGATTTGGGTTTTATTCGTCATGGAGATATGGTTAAAGAATTTGAAGATGCGGCTTTTGGCTTGGCACAAGGAGTCAATTCTGAACCGGTTAAAACCGAATATGGTTATCACATCATACAAGTGACAACGATTGAATCAGCGAAAAGTAAATCCTTTGAAGAGTTGAAAGTACAGCTCACTAAAGATTATCGTCGAAAAGAAGCTGAAAACAAGTTTTTTGAATTACAGGATACGTTGGATCAGGTCAGATACGAAAATTCAGGGAGCCTGGATATGGCAGCTGAAGCGATTGGCAAAGATATTCAGGAAACAGGATTGTTTAATCAACAAATTGGGGTTGGTATTGCAACTGAACAAGCAGTGCGCGATATAGCATTCAGTAGTGATGTGCTGGATGGAAATAATAGTGAAATTATTGAATTGGGTTCTGAGCGAGTGGTTGTTGTGCGGGTTAAAGAACATCAACCAGCGACCATTCAACCGTTAGAGACGGTTAAGCAAGGGGTAATTCAGGCTTTAAATCAGAAAGCTGCTCATGAAGCAGCCGTTAGCAAGGCAGATGGGATAGTCAAGGCGTTGAATGAAGGCCAGTCATTAGATCAACTTGCCAAAGCTCGCGGGTTGGAACTAGAAAACCCGGGTTTTGTTGCACGTAACGATACCAAAATTCCGTGGCAAATCAAGCAAGGCATTTTCTCAACAGCCAAACCAACTGATAAGCCAACTATTGAGAAGATTGACCTAGGCGCACAAGGTCAAGTGGTTATTATGATTAAGTCAGTCAAAGACGGTAATGCTGATACTGTTACTGATGATGAACGTGCAGAGTCCAAGGCAAGATTGGTGAAAAGTCGTAATTCAATAGAATACACAGCATTAATCAGTCAATTAGAGCAAGCAAGCGATGTGTCAATACAAGGTGATTTGCAATAATACAGTCTAAGCTAACTCAGCGTAATGGGAAGCACTTAGGATAAGTGCTTCCCTCATGAGGCTACATTGATAACCCGGTAATATTATATCCAGCATCAACGTAGGTGATTTCGCCGGTAATGCCTGATGCCAGATCTGAGCACAAAAAAGCACCAACATTGCCAACCTCGTCAATTGTTACATTTCTGCGCAATGGTGCGGCATCCGCGCCCTTGCTGAGCATTTCCCGAAAGTTGTTAATCCCTGCGGCTGCCAACGTTCTGATAGGTCCTGCTGAAATTGCATTGACCCGTGTACCTTCGGGGCCGAGTGACCCTGCCATATAGCGTACATTGGCTTCCAGACTGGCTTTGGCAACACCCATTACATTGTAATTAGGAATAACCCGCTGTGCACCTAGATAAGTCAACGTCAACAGCGATCCATTTCGCCCTTCCATCATTTTGCGTCCATATTTTGCAAGTGCTGCAAAACTGTATGAGCTGACCTCATGGGCAATCCCGAAGTTCTCGCGTGTGACAGCATCAACGTAATTGCCTTCCAGGGCGTCACGTGGAGCAAATGCAACTGAGTGGACAATGCAATCCAGGCCATCCCAATGTGTGCCTAACTCACTGAAGGTTTTTTCGATATTGCTGTCACTACTGACATCACATTCCATTGTCGGTGCAGAATTACATTGTGCCGCCAGCTTCTCCACACGACTTTGTAATTTCTCATTTTGATAGCTAAAAGCCAGTTCAGCACCTTCACGGTGCATGGCATTGGCAATGCCCCAGGCAATAGAACGATTACTGGCAACGCCAACGATCAGGACTTTCTTTCCGTCCATCATCCCCATGAATTATTCTCCTTAAGTGATAGTATTTTCGTAACGACTCAGGCAACTCAGCTTGTCCTCTATTGAGTCCAATCGCTGTCTGGAAAGTGCTCATTGACATCTGTAAACTGTGCGCTTTCGCTTTATTTTTGAACAAAATAGAGGACAAGTTGAGCAGTTACAGAGTACGCTGAGTCGTTACGTATTTTCATTTAAACCAAGCAGTATCTATAACAGTTGATATGATGTCCAGTCTCTTTATCAAATTGATGTGTGTTGAAACAATGGGAGCATGATTAAGCAAATGATTCGATTGCTGTTTCTGGTGAATATATTTTTTCTGGTTGCCTGTGATCAGTCGGCTAAATCAGACACTACCAGCAATATTGCTGTTTTGCGCAAAGGTAATGGCCCAGAACCACAGACTCTTGATCCGCATAAGGCAGAAGGTGTACCAGCCTCCAATATTTTGCGTGATCTGTATGAAGGCTTAATTTCGGAAGGAGCCGATGGACAACTGGTTCCCGGCGTTGCACATCACTTGAAGATCAGTGCTGATGGAACGATTTATACTTTGTATTTGCGCAAAACTGCGCGTTGGTCAAATGGAGACCCATTGACCGCGCAAGACTTTGTTTATTCACTGAGACGCAGTATTGATCCCGCAACTGGCTCCAGCTATTCACAAGTGCTCTCAAGCATTGTTAATGTGGAAGCCATTATTGCCGGAAAACTCGCGGTTGAAACGCTTGGCGTTAAGGCTTTGAACAAACATACGTTGCAGATTACACTGAAAGCAGCAACGCCGTATTTTCTTAGCCTGCTGACTCATTCCACAACATATCCTGTGCATCAGGCAACAGTGGAAGCTTGGCAAGGTCATTTCTCGCGACCAGACAGGTTGGTTTCAAATGGCGCCTACACGTTGGCTGATTGGGTGGTGCAATCGCATATAGCCCTGGAAAAAAACTCACAATACTGGGATGCACAGCATACTCGTATTGATCGAGTAATTTATTACGCAATAGACGATGCTTCACAAGAATTGCAACGTTTTTGGGCTGATGAGATTGATTGGACGGAATCAATTCCTGTTGGTCAAGTCGATTGGGTGCGAAACAAATTTGGTGATCAATTGAAAATTTCGCCGTATTTGGGCACCTATTACTATGGCCTGAATGTGACTCGGCCACCATTCAAAAATCAGCCTGGATTGCGTCGAGCATTATGGTTGGCGATTGATCGCGACACGATTGTGCAAAAAATTACAGCAGCTGGAGAACTGCCTGCTTACAGCTGGGTTCCAACTGGGATCATGCATTATCAAGCCCAACCAACATCCGATTTTAGCTGGACAAAGCAGCAACGACTGGTTAAAGCTAAGCAGTTATATGCGCAGGCCGGTTATTCAGCTGAAAAACCTCTGAAACTGGAACTGTTATACAATACCAGCGAAAATCACAAACGTATCGCGCTTGCCATTGCAGCAATGTGGAAGGAATCGCTTGGTATTGAAACTGAATTGATTAACGAAGAGTGGAAAGTCTTTCTTGATCATCGCAAACAAACTGATCAAACTCAGGTCATCAGAGGCGGCTGGATTGCTGATTTTAACGATGCCTGGAGTTTCGCCGAGTTATTGCAGTCAGAGAATCCAATGAATAACACCGGCTACGCTAATCCGCAGTATGATCAATTGTTGTCTGCAGCATCTGTTGAAAGTAATCTCGACAAGCGACAACAGTTATTGCAGCAAGCTGAACGCATCCTGCTACAAGACGTTCCAATTATCCCGATCTTTTTTTATGTCAGCAAAAGCCTGGTTAAACCGCATATAAAAGGTGTTGAGGGAAATGTGATGGATCATCATTACACAAAAAATTTATTCATTGAATGAAAACCCCGCTCAAATATGCTCAGGAAAATTGTTTTTGAATAAAAGACTCAATACATCAATGACTCAATTCAACAGACAGCAAACAATTCTTGATTGCCTGTTATGTTTAGAAGATGTGTTCAGCTGATGTTATGGCGTTACGCTTTTCAGCGCTTGCTCGGAGCGATTCCAACCTTGTTGGTAATGATTTTTATCGCTTTTTATTTGATTCACAGCGCTCCAGGCGGTCCGTTTGATACCGAGAAAGCAATCGCACCTGAAGTACGCGCTAATCTTGATCGCTTATACCATCTTGATCGCCCGCTACATGAGCAATTTCTATACTATCTCAACAGTGTTGTACACGGTGATTTAGGACCCTCTTTTCGCTATCGTGATTATTCAGTGAATGACTTGATAGGCGCAGGTTTTCCAGTGTCTTTTAAGCTGGGCGCAGTCGCTATGTTGTTGGCGTTGGTCATTGGCTGTAGCATGGGAATGCTTGCTGCGCTGTATCACAACCGATTTTTGGACTATACAATACAACTGTTGACGGTTGGTGGTATTGCTGTGCCAGGCTTTGTGATTGCGCCGTTACTGATACTGCTGTTTGCAATTAGTTTGAAATGGCTACCTGCGGGTGGTTGGGAGGTGGGTCGCAATTCTGATTTGGTGTTACCAATTATCGCCTTGGCGCTGCCACAAATAGCTTATATAGCTCGATTGATGCGCGGCAGCATGATCGATGTGTTAAGCAGCACTTATATCCGCGCCGCACGCGGCAAAGGATTACCAACTTGGCTGATTGTGTTACGTCATGCATTCAAACCGGCTTTTCTACCTGTATTGTCTTATCTTGGACCAGCCAGCGCCGGTATTATTACTGGTTCGGTAGTGGTTGAACAAATTTTTGGAATTCCAGGAATTGGTCGCTATTTTGTACAAGGTGCGATGAATCGTGATTATACTCTGGTGTTGGGTGTTGTCGTTGTTTATGGCGCATTGGTTGTATTTGCCAATCTGATTGTTGATTTATTGTATGCCTGGCTGGATCCAAAGGTGAACTATTGAGCACAACGTCAAAGTTATCGCGTTGGGATAATGGCTGGCAACAATTATCTGCCAGTCGTCCCATAGTGATCAGTTCATTACTATTATTATTGATTGCAATTGCGGTCATTGCAGGCCCACTATTCAGCCAATATGACTCTGCCACCACAGATTTTGAACTGATTCTGGCGTCGCCTGATTTAAACAACGGACATTGGCTAGGCACTGATTCCCTAGGGCGGGATCTCTATGTGCGGGTGTTGGAAGGTGGTAGAATCTCACTAATGATCGGATTGGTCGCAACACTGGTAACCATTGGTATTGGTGTAATTTACGGCGCAGTTGCTGGCTATTTTGGTGGTCGTATTGATGCGTTGATGATGCGCCTGGTTGATGTGTTATACGCCATGCCATTCATGTTTTTCGTGATTCTTCTAATGGTCGTCTTTGGCCGTAATTTGCTGCTGATCTTTGTGGCAATTGGCGCAGTCAACTGGCTGGATATGGCGCGTATTGTGCGTGGACAAACCTTGAGTATCAAGAATCAGGAATTTATCGCGGCAGCCAGGGTCTGTGGATTGAATGAATGGGCAATTATTCGTCGTCACATTATCCCCAATTTGCTCGGCGTTGTTGTTGTGTATGCAACACTCACTATTCCACAAGTGATTTTGATCGAATCTTTCATCAGCTTTCTGGGACTGGGAGTGCAAGAGCCAGCCACCTCTTGGGGCGCTCTGATCAATGCGGGAATGCGCGAAATGCATCGTGCACCCTGGTTGCTAATTATTCCCGCACTACTATTGTCAACCACCGTGTTATGTCTCAACGTTGTCGGCGATGGCCTGCGTGATTTGTACGATGTATCTTCATCGCGCACCTAATGTCAGTATTTCCAGTAGGCTTCCCGAGAATAGAAAGCCTACTGCGAAAAAGTGGGTTTTGGCCTCTTTTTCCAATTAAATTCGTTCAATACAGCAAATAATTGTCTCATTTAATCGAAAAAATGGACTCAAAACGGTTTTCTCACACTACGGTTTCTATTCCCAGACAACCTCCTAGTGAGTGTATTTTATTGAGAGCAAGGCGAGGAATCGTGCTGTCGTTGCTCTTGGGCAAGGGCAATAACAGACAATGAGTGTACTCAATGTAAGTGATCTGTCAGTGAAATATACGACACGCTCAGGTCGATTGCGTGCAGTTAATCAAGTCAGTTTTACAATCGAACAAGGGACTACCTTAGGGATTGTGGGTGAATCAGGATCCGGAAAATCACAATTAGCAATGGCAATCATGGGTTTGCTCGACGATCAAGCGAGGGTATCTGGCAAAGTATTGTTTGAGGGACAATCGCTGCTGGAGCTAAGCAATTCACAACGTCGGAATATTAATGGTAACCAAATCGCAATGGTGTTTCAGGATCCAATGAGTTCACTAAATCCTTATCTATCAATTGCCACCCAAATGACCGAAGTGCTTGTCACTCACAAACGCATTAATTACAAAACGGCACTCAGACTCGCAATAAAGTTATTGATAGACTGTGGAATTAGTGATGCCGAACAGCGTATTCACAGTTATCCACATCAATTTTCAGGCGGTATGCGACAACGAATATTAATTGCGACAGCGCTATTGTGTCAGCCGTCATTGTTAATAGCAGATGAGCCAACCACTGCGCTAGATGTCTCCATGCAAGCTCAAATACTTAGTTTGATCAAACAGTTACAACGGCAACAGGGAATTACTTTGATGGTGATAACGCATGATTTTGGTGTAGTGGCGGAATTATGCGACCAAGTCATGGTGTTATATGGCGGTCAAGTGATGGAATATGGTCAAGTCAGCACTGTATTACAGCAGCCAAAGCATCCGTATACACAGGGGTTATTGGCTTCCATGCCGACGCTAAAAAAAACCGGACAACAGCTTTACAGCATGCCTGGAGATCCACCTGATCCAGTCGATCTGCCTCGTGGATGTCCGTTTGAACCACGATGTTCAAAACGAATTTTAGAGTGTCAATCAACAAAATCAGAACAGGTTTTGTTGAAAGATGGCAGGCAGGTTTTTTGTCATATTGTTGACAATTTCAGACAAGTCTGAAAAACAGTGGTTGCCAACGCTTGATCTTTTAACCGCATTTCCCAAGAAACACACGAGGGAGGCGCAACTTTGAGCCAAAAAACAATTTTATTCGCCGAGTAAGCGACAATACCAGAATCCAGTTCGCAAGCTGAATTCATATCATCTTGATCTGAGATAGCAACAAATTAACGTTTATAGCACCTACAGTGCCGTATGCAATGCTGTTTACCTTGAATAAACATTATTCTGTACTGCTATGATCGATGTATGAAGCATTATCTACGGAATATGGAGGAAATGGGGAATGTAGGATTTGCATCAGTATGCAAATAAAACAGCAGCTATTGCAATGTATCTTCAATAGCTGCTGTCATATGGGGATATAGAGGTTTAGGAACCAGATAAATCACATGAACATTCGCCCCCACCTTTCTTGCTCAGCTTAGGTGTTGCAAAAACAGCTGTATCGTTCACTAGAAGGCTGTCCGAGAATAGAGAACCTAGTGCGGAAAAGCTGAATTTGGCCACATTTTCCCTTTATTTTCGTTAAATAGCACAACTATTCGCCTCAAATAATGGAAAAACGTGACTCAAATCAACTTTCCCTCGCTACAGCTTCTATTCTCGGACAGCCTCCTAGACGTCTGTTTTTGCACCTTGACGATGGGCAACCGATTTAAATACACGGAGCCTACGCCAATTGATCAAGTGATTCTATGCACATTCCTTAACTTACAAAGGCAACTGGAAATAAATAAACCACCCATATTGCAAAGAATTTTTGTTTGTCTTCGATCTTGTTGCGTAGAGCACATAGCAAGCTATGTAAACGAAGCAACAAGATCGAAGACGGACAAAAAGGCAAGTAAGATGGGTGGGTTATTTTTTTCCAGTTGCCTAAGCAGAATTAACCGCTTTTTTCTTAACCTTATGGCGCTACATCATTATATCGATTCGGCCCTATTCCAATGCGCACTGCGTCCAAGTAACTCTGACGTCTTGCTGGGTTAATCGTTGCATAGTTATGTTTAGATTTCCAGCTCCATTTATAACTACCCATTTTTACATAACTCCCACGAGCATCATTAAAAGTTGTCCGTATCCCTCTTTTGTTATACACCTGTACTCCGTCTTTCCAGACTTCTAAAAAGCCATTGCTCTTATAGGTGTTTTTGAAATGAACGACCCACTTTACCCACCGACCTTTATCTCTATTCACCGGCCCGAGGACAGCCGAAGCATGTGATTGATAATTTGAGTCACGCAAGATTCTTCTATCATCACCTGCAACTGATATGACCCAGTTCGATTCATTGACTCCACGCTTGCGATTTTTTAAATCACCGCCTACGTTTAGTGTAATACTTGGATTTCTCGATCCATCGCCTGCATCAGGTCTGGAGTTTATTTGAAACAAAATATCATCGTATTTAGGGTTTTGATAATCATTAGGAAGATAAACAGCAAAACCAAACCAGTATTCCTTACCAATTTCAAATTCAGAGAATTGCTTACCATGTTTTGTTCTATTAATGACAATTTCTGTTCTAAAGGGAATACGGCTTTTGTTTTTATCGATAAAAACACTCAGAGATTTCTTTCCCTCAAAAACAGGCGCTCGTCCACTGACTATTGTTGCTGTATTGCCTGAAGCAACGAGTCCATCGCTAAAAATGCTCTGTTGTTCAAACCCAATTTCTATCAAATCTTTGGTATTTCTATTTGATCGGCTAGGCTTTACTGATACAGCTGGTGTGGGTGGTTCTTCCACTACTATTTCTTTAGCAACAATTTCTTCGGCTACTACAGCTTCCGTAACTGGTTCTTCCACTACTATTTCTTCGGCTACTACAGCTTCCGTAACTGGTTCTTCTTCTATGATGACTTCCGCAACCGATTGAGTGGCATCAAAGTTTTGATTAGAGGGTGTCCTTTGAACTGAATTATCAACAATATCAGCTGTCCTTACAGGAGCGACATCGTTATAACGATTCGCACCTTGAGCAATTCGCAATGCATCTAAATAACTCTGGCGTCTTGCCGGTTGGATGGTTGGATAATTATGTTTAGATTGCCAGCTCCATTTGTTGCTGCCCATTTTTATATAGGGTCCGCGATCGTCGTTAAATGATGTGCGGATCCCATTCTTGCTATAGACCTGGACGCCATCTTTCCATATGTCCATAAAACCATCGGCACTATAGGTGTGTTTGAAGTGAACCACCCAACTTACCCAGCGACCAATATCACCTGTTACAGGGGTAAGAGCAGCTGATGTTGATGTCTGCAAGCTGCCAATATTTCGCAGAACACGTCGATCATCACCATTAATAGATATTACCCAATGTGGCTCGTTGATTCTACGCTTGCGATTTTCATTGACACCACTGACTGAGAATGTAAAGTTTGCAGTTCTATTGCTTTCACCAAGATGATGATCTGGCCTGCTTTGCAATTGAATTAGATGATCGCTGTATAGCGGTAATTGATAATTATCATCGAGATAAATAGCAAAGCCAATCCAGTAATCTTTGCCATATTCGAATTCAGTAAACTGTTTGCCATATCGGCTTTTTTGTAGAAGAAATCCAGATGCGTAGTTTACAGGGCTATTGTCTCTGTCGATAAACACACTGAGTGATTGATTGCCCTCAAAGACAGGAGCCTGATTACTGACCAGTTGTGGAGGGTTACCGTAGAAATTTAATCCATTGCTGAGTAAATCAGGTTGTTCAAATCCAATTTCTATCATGTTATTAGCGCTGCGAATTGGTAACAGATTAGAATTTTGGGCGTAAATACAACTACTAGATATTAGTGAGAAAAAAATAAGAATAAAACGATTACTATATATTTCAATTAATGACATATTTTTATGCTGCCTTTTTTTGGACTGAGAATTATTTTATTGTTCAATTTTGTAGATTGAAAAGCACCAAGCACTTACTTGAAAATGAGCTTTTGGTTAAGTGATTGTCTGCTGCTACGTGTGTCAAGCAATTATCCCTCCATGAGTTTTCCGAAACGTCCGTACTACGACCTGAACCAAAGATGAAAGTTCATGAGGTCAACTTATAATTGCAATTGATGATTCAAAATTTGATTGTCACCTGGATTCTGCAAGTGATCGCACATCTAGAGTTCAAGATATTGATTCGTAGAATAAATATGAATTTGAATAAATTCTTATTCTGTTTTCTGAGAATGAATGAATTAGTATATAGATAAGAATCTTATGCACTATAGTATATAGTGCGCTTGCTGGATTAATATGTAACTTTAAAAAATTATTATCCTGATGATGACATTCTCAACGCTGCAATATATTTATGTGTCTAATACCTTAACTATTTTAAATATTAGTGCTGGTTAGGCAGCTAGCAACCAGTAAACCACCCATATTGCACAAACATTTTTTTTGTCAAAATCACTGTTCGTCGTTAAGATTCAACGTAAAGCTCATAGCAAGCTATGTAATTGTTTTTGAAAACAGAAAATGGATAAAAGACAAGTCAGCTATCGACGTTATACCGTGTATGTCTGTTATTGAAAAATGAATTCACCAGCTTATACGATTGAATTATCTGAGACGGTGCATGAAATACTAGCCCGCAATTGTAATCAGGCTGATGTGAAGTACGAGCTAGAGAAAGTTACACCCACTTCAAAGGGTCAACTTTAGACGATGTCGTCAAGAGTGCTAGGAGGCTGTCCAATAATAGAAAGCGCCTGCTGCGGAAAAGCAGGTTTTGGCCCCTTTTTCCGATTAAATTCGTTCAATACAACAAGTATTCGCCTCATTTAATCGAAAAATTGACTCAAAACCGCTTTCCCTCGCTACGGCTTCTATTCTCGGACAGCCTCCTGGATTGGGTGATGCTGAGTGCGCAGAACTATATCAACAGGTTTCGTTAGAGTATTTGAACATCTTTCAATGTGAAATGAATTATTCACACAACAGATTAGGTGTTTTGATGGAATAAAGTTACTAACCTTGCTTCGTCAGACCGCCTTAGAAACGTGCATGAAATAACTTGAACAATGATGGCGCAGGATTTTTATTTCTGACGAAACAATCTCAAGAGGCTCATAGTTGTTATACGCAACGATTGAGATCGTTTCTTCAGAAGCAAAAAGACCAGCCAGAATGTTCAAGATATTTCATGCACATTCCTTAAACATCTGCTGTGATCAATTTTGCAGTCGAAGATCCCATACGAATTGATTGATTTGGTCTCATGGAACTATCCCATAGCACAGTGTTTTTCGGGAATAGCATAATAATTGTTGAACCAAGTCTAAAACGACCCATTTCAGCACCTTTCTCCAACCTGATGTTTTTGTCTGTGTAGTTCCAATGCTTAATTGTTGAGATCTTCGGTGGAGTGACGATTCCATGCCAGATAGTTTCTATACTGGCGACAATCATTGCACCTACCAATACTAGCGCCATCGGTCCAATCGCTGTATTAAAGATTGCAATAATGCGTTCGTTACGTGCGAACAGATTGGGTACGAAGTCAGCGGTGGTGGGGTTAACACTGAATAATCGTCCTGGAATATGGATCATTTTAGTCAACGTACCACTGATTGGCATGTGCAGTCGATGATAGTCTTTTGGAGCGAGATAAATGGTTGCAAAATCACCATTCAAGAATGGCTCTGTGTCTACAGCATCGCCGCCTAATAATGACAACGCTGAATAGTGCATGCCTTTGGCTTGTATGATTTCACCAGATGAAATCTTGCCTATCTGACTAATCACGCCGTCTGCTGGAGAAATAACACTATCAGTATGAGAGTCAATTGGACGAGCACTAGTCATTAACGCACGCGTGAAAAAAGCATTAAAGTTTGGGTATTCATCCAAGTTCGATTGTTCTGCTTCATCCATATTGACTTGGTAATGTTTGGCAAAACGATGAATAAATTGTTTTTTAATCATCTGGTTTTCGCATTGGGCAACGTAGCCAACAATTCTTGAAATCAAATGATGAGGCAGACAATATTGAAGATTGACGAATAGGGGCTTTCGGAAATTATTCTGCATAGTTTGTATTTTAATTATATTCAGTATTGAGATAGATCAGGATAAGTTTAGGTATGCTATTTGGCTATAGCATTTGAAAACCCGTGTAAATTCTGATTTCGTGTTTAAGTAGTGGTTGATGAAAATTCGAAGCGATCTTGAATAATTTCGAGAAAGATTGTCTGGAATCTACACTTACTCTGCCGAGCCGCACATTGTACAGCACTCAGCACCGCTGTATACGCAGGAACGTGCATGAAATAACTTGAACACAGGATTGATCAGAAAACGATGGAATAAAGTGAAATAAGAATCTACATGATACTTCGAGCAGTTACGAAAGGAGTTTTCTATGGGTTGACTTTTGCTAATAAATTGCTTTGCTGCAACAATTGTATTGTCAGCGATTAGCCGCTTGCCATTAAGTTAAGGATATGATCCTCGTATTCAGAAAGCAAATACATCGTTCGCTATTAATCTGCTTGCTATGCCCTACCCTATCCTCCCGAACTAAGTAGTCTTTCAATGTGATATTGACGGATATAAAAAGCCGATAAATGGTCATCTGCGTTGTTACACTCGTTAACTTCTATTCCCGGATCAACTATTTGACAGACAAAGGGTCTACACAAGTTTCGATGACTAAATTCGAGTCGCTAATCGTTGCTTGTGCTTGCAAATAGATAATACTAAAGATTGACAGAATATTTATATCAAGATAGACTCGCTGGTCGCCTGTATGCCGAGGTGGTGAAATTGGTAGACACGCTAGCTTCAGGTGCTAGTGGGGGCAACCCCGTGGAGGTTCAAGTCCTCTCCTCGGCATTATTATTAACAAAAACAATAGCATAATAAGTATTTTGCGTAAATATGGCGTAAATTTGTTTTATTAACCCCTCACATCAATTTTCAACTCTAGCTTTTTTCTGTAAAATTTTACTCAGTGACAATCCAGATGTCGTTATCTAGAAGGTTGTCCGAGAATAGAAAGCCTACTGTGGAAAAGCGAATTTTGGCCCATTTTCTCAATTAAATTCGTTAAATACAGCAAGTATTCGCCTCATTTAATCAAAAAAATGGACTCAAAACCGCTTTCCCTCGCTACGTCTTCTATTCTCAGACAGCCTCCTAGACAGTCTATCTAGTTTGTAAAGTACTGATCACGTGTTTTATTAATGTTAAGAACGTGTGCAGTCTCTCGAATTCGACTGCTATTGATTGTCATATCGACAATTTTCTCTTTAATACTCGATTTATACACTTTATAACACTATTCCAGCATGAAGGTTTGGTGATACAAGCTTGCTGTTGACAGCATTAGCTGTTGGTCTCCCCCGTGTACTCCGTTCTGATTTCAGGATGTGGTGACTGCTACAGGTCGTACAAGTGATTTCTTGATAATGCGCCATGATTCATCGCCTGAAAATCATGATATTAACACAACATCCTCGTGTTAAATCACAGGGTCGGCTCACTACAAGCTATTCTATCAAACTCATATTGGTAATATTACCAATATGATTGACATACATAAGGTTAAGTCATTAATATTAAAATGCCTAGTGTCAACAGTTCATGATTTTTGTAGCACAGATTTTGAATTCATTAGCAATTCGCAGGTGATTGATGTTTTATTCAAATGAAGCAGAAACCCACTACTCTAAACGCAGAGACAAGTCCCCTGCATTTACAGGTTGCGCTTCCTTAAAATGTTGTTACTAAAAACGTAGTCAGACTTTATTATTGTCTATTTTTATTATTTGAGAATTGGATTCACCCACATATGGCCAACTTTCTTTGGATATGATAGCTTCCTTTGCGAAAATCTGCGTACAATTCAGCTTGATTGTCATACTGGAACTACACAAGGGATTAAGTGAATTAAATTATTTAACTGCTCAGCTTACCCTCTATTTTGTCCCATCAATATCTGGAAAGTGCTCATTTACACATTGTAAACTCCGCGCTTTCGCCTTGCTCTTGAATAAAACTGAGGGCGATCTGAGCAGTTACAAACTACGCTGAGTTGTTACTAAATTGTTTAAATAGCATCTATGAAGTGGCGGAGAATACGAGTGATAGATCGAATGAAGATAAGTCTGGTAACTGCGAGAGTAACATAACTATTAGTGTTATGGTTTTTTAATATTAAATTTATCCAGGACAATAATCTGAAAATAAAATTATATCTCTATGTCTTACAATGAAGTGACTTATGGGAATATACACAATCAAAACGTGTATTGTAAAATACAACAGCATCATAAGTTTCAGCGACTAATAATCACTATAAAATCATAGGTTGAGTGGTAATATGAAGCTAACGTTAAGTGTCAACTCTGGTTCAGGAAATGAGATAGACAGTATTACTATAAATCAAGTATCTGCTACTATTGGAAGGAATGAAGATAATACGCTTGTTTTAGAAGATCCAAAAAGGTATGTTTCTGGGCGTCATGCAGTTATTGATTACCGATCATCGGGTTATTTCATAACAGACACCAGCGCAAACGGCCTATTGATCAATAATTTAACACAGCCTGTTGGTAGTGGGAGCAGTACACAGTTAAACGATGGAGATCATTTGCATATTGGTAATTACACAATTTCAGTGAGTATTATTGATGAGCAACAATCTGGACAAACATCCAGTGGAGCCTTATCGTATCAGGCATTGGATTTTTCTGATGATCCATTTGCAGAACTGAAGAAAGATTCTGTGCAAGAAATGATTGACGAAAATCCGTTAATGTCTACTGACTGGGCGGAAAAGAGGCTTCCCCCCGGTTTTACAAATACTGAGGATTTTGATTTTGTTGATCCAGATTTAAAAGAAAAAGATAAGGATATCAGACCAGTACTTGAACAACCGCATGCTGTTAATGGAGCATTTCAACCATTTAAGCCTGTCAATAATAAACTAAAATCCCCAACTGTGGCTGGCAACATTCCTGATGACTGGTTTGAAAGTCCCGCAAAGAATACTACTTCTTCAAAAGATAAATCTCCTGAGAAAATTGTTTCAGGGCAAATAGCGCCAGCTGATCCACTAAAGTACAAACCGTCTTTTTTAAAACCTGACGCGCCATTAGAAGCGAAAAAACCAGCTAATGTATCGGATGTTCAAGCTTTAATCGTGGAAAATTTTCTACGTGGCGCGGGCCTTGAAAATGAAGGAATGAATGAAGCGCTGACCCCAGAGACTTTCTATATTATTGGCAAAATCTTAAGAACTTCAATTCAGGGCACCATGGATGTGTTAATCGGTAGAGCTAAAATTAAAAATGAAATGCACATGGATGTCACAATGATTAGATCGGGGCAAAATAATCCAGTTAAATTTTCTGTTAGTGCAAAAGAAGCGATTAGAAAATTGTTGGCTCCACAAGATGCTGGTTATTTAAAGGCCGATGAAGCAATAGAAGAAGCGTTTGATGATATCCGCGCTCATCAGATTGCGGTGATTGCAGGGATGCAGACTGCGTTGCTTGAGGTGTTAATGCGATTTGATCCGCAAAAATTAGAACAGCGATTACAAAAGAAAAACCCAATTAGTGCCAGTATCCCTATTCATAGAAAAGCTAAGTTATGGGGTTTGTTTGAGCATCAATATGAAGATATTGAACGAGAAGCCTCCGATAATTTCTATCAATTATTTGGTCAGGTATTCGCTGAGTCTTATGAAGAACAAATCATTAAGTTGAAAAACTCAAAAAAACATAAACCATTGTAATCTTTTGAAGATCTGGACGCATCAACTATGAAAACTATTCAAACTGGTTTGGTTCTATTGACATTGCTATTATCTGCGTGCAGTTCTACTCCAGAAACGCCAGAGCCACAACCCAAAAAGCCAGTGCCTCTTCCTACAATTATTTATACAAAAATATCTGTTTCAGCATCTGTTAATCCTGATATCGATAATCGACCCTCACCGATTGTTGTGCGCATCTATGAGCTAAAAAGTCTGGGAAAATATACCGAGTCTGATTTTTATAATTTATTTGAAAACCATGAGTCGGCATTGGGGGCAGATCTTTTGGGCACAGAAAAATTTCATCTTAAGCCAGGTGAAATTCATACTCTAAAACATAAGGCCTCTCCCGGTACACAGTATATTGCAGTAGCGGCGGCATATCGTGACCTTAACCGAGCCGTTTGGAGAGATTCAATAGTACTGCCGGAAGGAAAAACCACACAGTTATTTGTGATTGTTGACAAGCTAAGCATCAGTGTTTTTCGAAAATAGCAGTTAAACGACCCGTATTTAGGTGATTATATGTCGTGGAATAACAAAGTTATCTGGACTGAGGGAATGTTTCTCCAGCCTTTGCATTTTCAGCAACTGGATCGAAACTTTCAAAATTGGATTGAGTCCCGTTGTGGAGGATTACAAAGTTTTTCCTGGGGGATTACACAGTTAGAAATTGATCCACAACTACTGACTTTGGGTAAATTTGCTATTAATGTCTGCCGTGGTGTTTTTCCTGATGGCACACCTTTTAGCATTCCTGATCAACATCCTGTCCCTATTCCTCTAGATATTTCAGATGAAACAAAAAATGAGATTATATACTTGGCATTACCAGTACAACGAGACTCAGGTAAAGAAATCGCATGGAATATTGATACCGATGAACTGAGTCGTTACCGCTTACAGGAAATTGAAATCAGCGATAGACATTCACAGTCTGATTTAAGCCGTACAGTCATTCAAAGTGGTGAGCTATGGACACGTTTACGGCCATCTAGTCAACAGCAGGATGCGTTTGTGACGATTCCACTTGCCAGGATTATTGAGAAAAAAACAGACAAGCAAGTTGTTCTGGATCAACACTATATTTCAAGTTGCTTGCACTGTGGTGCTTCTGAGCAATTGATTGATTATACTCAAGAAATTAGTGGAATTATTCATCATCGAGGTGAGGCTCTCGCAAAACGTTTGGCAACCCCTGGTGCCGGTGGTGTCGCGGAAATAGTCGATTTTTTGTTGCTACAAATAGTCAATCGGTATCAACCACTATTTCATCATTTTTCCACAATCAAGACAGTTCATCCTGAGCGACTGTATAGCGTTATGCTTCAAATGGCAGGTGAATTGGCCACAATGACTCAGATTAACCATAGGCCGATGTCTTTTCCTGATTATCAGCACGAAGATTTGGAGCAATGTTTTGTACCCGTTGTAGCCGCGCTTCGTGAGGCTTTAAATTGGGTTTCTGAATCCAGAGCAATCCCGATTCCACTGGAAGAACGCCCTCATCAAATTAGAACAGGTGTTATTTCAGATCGCGAATTACTACAATCAGCAGACTTTGTACTTGCGGTTGGTGCACAAATGGCTGCTGGTACATTACGCACAGAAATCCCCAGAAAAACAACCATCGCCACTGTCGAAAAACTTCGGGACTTGGTCATGTCGCAAGTTCCAGGCATCACACTCAATGCGTTAGCTGTAGCACCAAGGCAAATTCCTTTTCATAAGGGCATGATCTATTTCGAATTGGATACAAATCATGACTTATGGGAAGAATTAAAGAAAAGCGGAACAATCGCAATGCATTTTTCCGGTGAATACCCAGAACTTGAATTAGAGTTCTGGGCTATCAGAGGCTAAAGATTATGACATCAGATGATCCTTTTGATCCTTTCTTTTCTCCGCCATCTGACGATAGAACCATTATTCGTCCGGTACCAGGTGGTAAACGATCCGATATCCAAACACCGCCTCCCGCACGAGCTTCTCTATCAGGAACAAGCCAGCCCCTACCCAGACTGGGGCGACTCAACCCACTAGAAAAAGCAGCGTCGGGCTTATTGGCCTTAATGACGCGTATTAATTGCTCACATAATCAGGCAGATCCACGCGAGTTAAAAAATAAAATAATTCGTGAAATAGAACAATTTCAGATCACAGCGCAAGCTGAAAATGTGGATTCGCAAACAATCTCCAGTGCTCGCTATGTAATGTGTACCGTTTTGGATGAGGCTGTTATCAATACACCGTGGGGAAATAACAGCGGTTGGGCACAGCAAAGTTTATTGAGCCTGTTTCACAAAGAAGTCTCTGGCGGTGAGCGTTTTTTTCATTTACTGAAATCATTGGCGCAGAATCCGGCTAAAAACAGAGGGTTATTAGAATTGATGTATCTGTGTCTGGCATTAGGGTTTGAAGGGCGATATCGCATTATAGAAGGTGGAAAAAACAAACTAGCAAGCATCAGAGAATGGTTGTATCAGCTTCTCCAAAAGGAAAGAGGGACGGTGGAATATGCGTTGTCCCCACATTGGAAAGGTGTGACTGATCGACGTAATCCCTTGGCTCGATTTGTTCCACTATGGGTTTTTGGAGCCATTGCGGCAGGTTTGTTGGCAATGATGTTTAGCGTTTTCTTGTATCAGTTAAACAAGGATTCAGATCCAGTGTTTAGACAGATGTTTGCTATCAAACCGCCTGTTCACCAACATGCCACAATAGAGCCTGTTGACGAATATACGCCGATACCTGAAATAACATTATCGATATTACTGGCGGAAGAAATCAACCGAAATCGAGTCAATGTCACTGAATTAGTGCAACGCAGTACTATTACAATTCAAGGTGACAACCTGTTTGGCTCTGGCAGTGCTACTGTCACTAATTCCATACGGCCTCTTTTGCATACCATTTCAGAGGCTTTGAATCAGCTCAATGGCCAAGTTTTAATTACTGGTCATTCTGACAATCAACCTATTCGAAGTGCACGGTTTCCATCAAATTGGCATTTATCAACAGCAAGAGCCCAAGCCGTTGCTAGTATTATCAAACAAAATTTATCTGATCCAGATAGAACAATAATCGAAGGACGCTCTGACCTGGATCCAATTGCATCAAATGCTAGCCGAGTGGGACGCGCAAGAAATCGTCGCGTTGAGATTACATTATTGAAATAAATCAGTCGCTGAGCTGAGCCGTCGAATCAAATAATATTTTGTCATGCACGTTAGCAAGCGGAAAAAAGGATTTTAGAGATGAAAAGGTTGTTCAATTTTATTAAACAGCGCTGGTTGATCACTCTGCTTGGTGTCGTTGCATTAGGTTTATTGATCTGGTTTATCGGTCCTTTGTTTGCGTTTGCTGATTATGTACCTTTAGAGTCTGAATTTAATCGATGGGTGTTAATCGGTTTCGTTCTTCTGCTCTGGATAGTGCTTCGACTATGGGGTTATTTCAAAGCAAAAAGACAAAATAACCAGGTGATAGCCGCGATGGTTGGTGAAACAGAATCTGTTTCAAATCCAGATGAGCAGGCGTCGCAGGATGAATTGAATACCTTGAAAAACAGGATGGAGGATGCGCTTGAGATTCTAAAGAAAACACGTTTGGGACGTGGCCCTGAAAGGCAATTTCTTTATCAATTGCCTTGGTACATCCTTATTGGGCCACCTGGTTCAGGCAAAACAACTTTATTACAGAATTCAGATTTAAAATTTCCCCTATCTGACCGCTATGGCAAGGATGCTGTTCGTGGTGTAGGCGGAACACGGAATTGTGACTGGTGGTTTGCCGATGATGCCGTATTACTCGATACGGCAGGACGTTATACAACACAAGACAGTCATGAGTCAGTCGATCAGGCTGCATGGTTAGGTTTTTTGGATCTTTTGAAAAAAAATCGCAGTCGACGTCCTATCAACGGAGTAATGATTGCAGTCAGTATTTCTGATTTGCTTCAACAAAATAGTGATCAAATCCTCGTTCAAGCCAGAATGATTCGTAAGCGAATTGAAGAATTACACGAACGATTCAATATTCGTTTTCCAGTGTATTTGCTATTTACAAAATGTGATTTGTTAGCCGGGTTTATGGAATATTTTGATGACCTGGACAGAGATAATCGTTCTCAGGTTTGGGGGATGACTTTCCAGCTAAATGAACAGGAAAAACAAAATACTGTTAAACAATTCAAATTTGAATTCGAATTGTTACAACAACAATTGCAAAAACATTTACTGGGTAAACTGGAACGCGAAAGGGGCGGAGCAAGACGCAATCAGATTTATACCTTTCCTCAACAGTTCAGTGCATTGAATAAACTGATTACCCCATTTCTTGAGGAACTTTTTCTATCCAGTCGTTACGCGCATGAGGCCATGTTTCGAGGTGTGTATTTTACCAGCGCAACTCAGGAAGGGTCTCCTATAGACCGTATTATGGGGGCTTTGTCCAACAATTTTGGACTTGACCATCACGCCCAATCAGTTGCAACAGGTCAAGGCAAAAGTTTTTTTATTAATAGTCTGTTACGAAGAGTCATTTTTGCTGAATCCGGGCTGGCTGGTGCCAATCTGAAACAAGAAAAAAAACGCCATTGGTTTCAGCAAGGCGCATTTATTGGAGTAACAGCGCTGACAGCATTAATGGCATTTGCCTGGATGACCAGCTATGTTAAAAATAAAACCTATATTAAAGGAGTGGCTATACAGACATCCGTTATTCAACAAAAGATTAGCGATATTAATCCTCAGGAAACCAATCCATTATTAATTTTATCGCTATTGGAAGAAACACGAAATATTCCTGGGGGGTATGTGGATCAACAAAAAAACACGCCATGGTTCTTGTCTTTTGGTTTGTATCAAGGTGACAAGTTAGGGGATGCAGCGGTTTCTATGTATCGCAGATTGCTTAAAGATGTTTTTTTGCCTCGCTTGGTGTTTCGTATTGAAAATCAATTACAAAGCAATACCAATAATACTGACTATTTATATGAATCCCTCAAGGTTTATTTAATGTTAGCTAATTCGGAACATTATGATGCTAGTGCGATAGAGGACTGGTATCAACTGGACTGGAAGTATAATTTGCCCGTTGAAGTAACGACAGATCAGCGGCAATCGTTGAATCAGCATTTGGCTGTTTTATTTGAAAATCGTCCGACACCATTGCCTCGCCCTTTAAATACTATTTTGGTGAGGCAGACACGAGAACTATTACAAAATACACCGATGGCTGAAAGGATTTATGCGCGTTTGAAGCTGGAATTAAACAAGAAAAAAATAACTGACTATCGAGTCAGTGAAAAAGCTGGCAGAGATGCAGCACTGGTATTATCCAGTAAAAATGGTAACCCTTTGACCAAAGGTGTTCCTGGGTTTTTCACCTGTAAAGGCTATAAAGATGTTTTTTTGAAAAAGAATGAAAAATTAATTGGTCAGCAAGCAGGCAATAACTGGGTATTTGGAACCACACAGGAAGTGATTTTTTCAGCTGCAGAGGTAGATGCGTTAACTGAGAGCGTTTTAAACCTATATTTGAAAGACTATATCAGGCATTGGGACGACTTGCTGGATGATATTCAAATCAAGCCTTTTTCTAATCAAGCACAAATGGTTGAGGTTCTCAATATTATTTCAGGAGAGCATTCTCCGATAAAATTATTTCTTGAGTCAGTTGCCCAAGAAACCAGTATGAAATGTTTGTCCAATAAAGATACATCGATTTTGGCCAAAGCAAGTGATCGATTGGATTCTGCACGATCTGAGCTCGATAGAATAATGAGTCGCACATCGGCACCGCATGCTGCGGTAGCTCCAGGCATCACAACTAATATTGTTATCGAACATTTTAAAAGCTTGCATGAACTTGTACAAAGTAAAGACGGTGTGCCGCCACCTTTGGGTCGCACTCTTTCTGTTTTAAATGAATTATATGTGTATCTTAATTCACTCATTCATGCGAGCGGTGATGAGCTGGTGTTAGAGCAACGCCAACAAATCATCCAGGTCATTGAGAAAGTCAAACTGGAAGGAAAGAGAACGCCTTTTCCAGTCAACACGATGATGGCTAAGGTGGCTGATAGTAGTAAAAGCTTGGTGAGCGGAGGTGTCAGAAAGCACCTGAATGCAATGTGGCGATCCGAAGTGTTGCCGTTTTGTCAAAAAGCGATTCAAGGCTTGTACCCAATAGCAACAAATACAAGAGAAATTACCTTCGAAGACTTTACCTATTTTTTTGGACCAGGTGGCTTAATGGATGAATTTTTCAATAAGTACCTGCTTGCATCGGTAGAAAAAGGAGGCAGGCGCTGGCGCTGGAATAGTCGAGGAGGCGGGGGTGCTGCTGTCTCATCTGTTGCATTACAGCAATTTCAGCGAGCAGATAATATACAAAAAATATTTTTTCGTATGGGTAAACAATCTCCAAAGGTCAGTTTTAGGCTAAAACCGATTTCGATGAGCCCAGCTATTGTCCAATTTATAATGGATGTCGATGGGCAAACTTTAACGTATGCGCATGGGCCAGTAAGACCTGTCGCAATGAAGTGGCCTGGCCCAAATGATTCTAGGCAGGTGCGAATACAAATGTTACCGCCGTTGCAAGGGCACTCGGGTTTATCAAAAGAAGGACCTTGGGCGTTATTTCGGTTTTTTGATGAAGCCCAAATTACTCGTACCTCTAATCCTTCAATATTTATTATGACGTTTAGAATTCAGGGGCGTGAAGCCAAGTTTGAATTGCTGGCAAATAGTGCGGTGAATCCTTTTCAATTAGCTGACTTAAAAGCATTTAGATGTCCAAACAGTCTTTAACAAACGGTTATTATGGCAAGGTTCCCACACATGGTGATTTTGTCAGTCGAGGTTTGCCGACAAGCTTTATTGACCCATGGGATACCTGGTTGCAAGAGGCTGTTATTACTAGTCGTCAGCAACTCGGAGATGACTGGCTAAATTGTTATCTTACAGGTCCGATCTATCGATTTGTTTTAGCCCCAGGAGTTTGTGGTGAAAACAGCTGGCTAGGGATTATGATGCCGAGTGTAGACAAAGTCGGTCGATATTATCCAATGACCATTACCACGATGAATCGATTGAATAGTAATCCATTGGTGGCATTGCAACAGGAAACAGCATGGTTTACTGGTGTGGAAACATTAGCTCTTTCGAGTTTGGATGATGACTTTAGTCTGGAACAATTTAATATTGAAATTAATGAATTGAGTGCTGAATTATTTATTAATAACAATCAATTACTGACTCCTTCAGAGCAAATCAATAAACAAATCTCTCATCATGCCTGGCAACGCGAAATGGCTCCCAATCAATCAATTGCTGATGTAATACCCTGTTTTCTTGATACTGTGCTTAAAGAACACTATTTTGCCTACAGTGTATGGTGGACACAAGGATCTGAACAGGTTGCTTCATCGGTTTTAATGTGTGCAGGACTGCCACCTTTTGATGGAGTAGCAGCAATGTTTGATGGGGATTGGCAAAAATGGGGCTGGGATGGCAATCGCTATCCAATTTAGCTGATTTCAAAAATAGCTTGTAACTTCAGTTGCTTGGCTATTCATAGCACGGGGGCTGATTCCATATGATGTTATTAATTTTTACCATGAAGACCATGAAGAAAAGAGATAAGGGTGCGTTGCACACACAATTTTATAGCACCGATGGATGCTGCAACAATGTACTCAGCGCTTGTTCACGACTAGGAAGCTGTCCGAGAATAGAAAGCCTACTGCGGAAAAGCGAATTTCAGCCCATTTTTCCGATTACATTCATTCAATACAGCAAGTATTCGTCTCATTTAATCGAAACAATGGACTCAAAACCGCTTTCCCTCGCTACGGCTTCTATTCTCGGACAGCCTCCTAGAACCATTATATTTTGAAAAATTACTAATCTCTTCATGTCCTTCATGGTGAAAAATCAAGTCTTAAACAGGATAAAGAACTACATAATGGAGATTGTGCTGAATCAGCACCCCATTGCACATGCTAGAACGATGAAACCAAACAATAACATAGTGTGGTCTTCCTATGGAAGCACACACGTAGGCATGGTTCGTCAGGTTAATCAGGATGCATTTGTTAATTTGCCGGATCAGTGCCTATGGGTTGTAGCTGATGGCATGGGCGGACACAAAGATGGTGAGTTTGCCAGTGCTGAGATTGTTAATCGTTTAAACCAATTTGAAGCGGAAAAAACATTAGGCGCATCGGTTAAGAAAATTTATCTGCAATTAGATAGCGTTAATCAACTATTAATCGAACAGGCTGAATTGGCTGGTGAAAATGAGGTTGTTGGCAGCACAGTAGCCATTTTATATGCAAATCAGCTCAATTGTGTCGCAATTTGGTCAGGTGATAGCCGAATTTATCTGTTACGACGCGGAGAGTTAAAACAGATAACGCATGATCACAATCATGAATCGACATTGATGGCTGAAGGATTAAGTCCGGAAGAGATAAAAGAGCATCCTTATGCGCAAACATTAACCCATGCAATTGGTGGTGAACAAGAAGTGTATTTAGACGCACAAATCCAGGAATTCAGGCATGAAGATGTTTTTCTACTGTGTAGTGATGGTTTAAACAAAGAAGTGACGGATAGTGAAATTGAAGATGTTCTTAGACAGATGTCTTATCAGCAAGCAGTTGATCATCTGATGGATTTAGCGTTGCAAAGAGGGGGGCAGGACAATATAACCATCATACTTGCACAGGCATCGATCAACTGATGTTTCCTGGTTTTTTTGAATCACAACGTTAATAAGGTGGTTTGACGGAATAAAGTTATCAAGATTGCGCAGGATTTTTGTTTCTGACCGAACCATCTCAAAAGGCGCATAGTCATTCTACGCAACGATTGAGATTGCGTTGGTCAGGAGCAAAAAGATAAGCAAGGTTGGTAACTTTATTTCGTCAAACCACCTAATACGTCCGGAAATGATTAAATCCTCGCTCCTAACCAATGTAAATCACATTCTTCAGCGTTAGGCCTAACTAAGGAGTGAGGATTTAATAACTTCCCAATTTTGACTTGCCTTTTGATCCCACAGGAGCACTCATAAAATAGTTGCGTAGCCAGCTATGCGCCCATTTTATGAGTGCTCCTGTGAAATCAAAATGCTGCGCCAAACTTCGGTAACTTATTAAATCCTCACTCCTAACTTCCAGCCAACACCATATTCTCAACCAAAATCGAGCCAGTGCGAATACTTGAAGAATAATCGACATCAT
>JAZGEP010000053.1:0-6020 GCA_036478815.1 Methylococcales bacterium | reverse complement strand
GATTCATCCAATCGACTAACTTAGGCAGATCTAATACTTTTTTTCGCGTTAAAGCATCATGAGGGCATGCACGTTCACAGGCAGGCCCTCCTATTTGATCAAAACAAAGGTCGCACTTTGTCGCTTTAACCTTTTGATTGGTGGCTGAGTCGAAGGGTTTTATCTGGCCTTCATCATTTCTAACCTCAACCATACGGATGTTATCGTAAGGACAGGAATTGGCGCAGGTAGCACAACCAATACAAGTGTCATCGTTGATAACAATCTGACCCTCTAACGGCTTACGATGAATAGCGCCCGTAGGGCAACCGATCATACAAACCGGGTCAGAACAATGCATACAGGCATTAGCCACCATAAAGTGGTCGTAAATACGCCCATGGCGATTAAATCTTGGGTTATTATTATGACCAACCGCGCAGGCAGTTACACATTCATCACATCGAATGCATCTGTCCAAATCGATCAACATGGTCGCGGTGCCATTGATATATTGAAAATCGCTCATAAAATCCAGCACCCCATTATCAAAATCTAACGGGTTTTCATCAACTGCGTCAGGATGCGTCAGTTGCCCCAACTCATCGACTGAAAACGCATACTTTGCCAACTCATCTTCTGACATGTTTTTTAAAACATATTCTTCGATAACTTTACTCGGTACCCGTAATACATCGGTATAGCCAACCGCATGTAAACTGGTCATTAAAGGCATTGTGTCCTGATGTTTCCAATTATGAATGATGGTTCTTAAGCCATGCTGATCGCCCCGACCTAAATACTTTAAAATACGGTGACCATTATTGTATCGACTGCTCATTCTGGCAAAACCAGATCGCATTAATAACAAGCCATCGGCATAATCACCTTCGGCAACAATGACGGGGTCAATACTTAGCAAGTCTGAACTATCAGTTTCTACTTTATCTTTATAGTCCTGATGCCACTCGAAAGTACCATAAGATTCAAACAGGGTATTATCGGCGACAATTTGTAACTCAGATTCCGATAAGTGCGAAAAAAGCGGTAATGAGTGTAAATGAGATAATAAACTGTTTTTACGATAAAGTTTATCAATTGAATTTCGAAATTCATTATTAAATTTGCGTAAAAATGATAAACCCTGCCACCGAATCTCTAATAAAACACAATCATCACTGCTGGCAATAATAGAGGCCCCTCTCGGTGTTCTCCCCAGCGCTGCGACTTCTCCGAACAACATTCCTGGCCCCATCGCTTCATTAGCATGGTTTTTAAGAACCACAGGGATATCCTGTATAAACACGCCTTTAGGAAAGTTATGGCCAGATTGATCGGCATTAACATCTTTGTTTGTATTTCTGACTTCAGGGTACTTGGGGTTTTTCCATAACTTTGATATCGCCTCACCCCATTTCAGTGATTTATCTGGAGAACGCCCTAATAAATCATCGGATAAACCTGGAGCAAAAATAACATTGACTTGACCACTGATTATCAAAAAAGCAGAATTTCCATAATCACCAGCTCTAATGACCAATGCACGTTTTTTAACAGGAACTAGGCGAGTATGTTTGCAAATAACGTCAATTAGTGGATTGCGCGCGGGAAACTTATCCATATCCATTTGGGCAAACAAGTCCTGCGAGAGAATATGATCGATATCATCTTCGCTCATTGTTGGATCCCACCATTCTGCCTTATTTATCATCAGTATCCCGCTCAATTTTAATTTTCATATTCTGTATTCTTCACTGATTAGAATACAGTACTCAATAAGGTAATAACCTCAAAATATCAAATCAAAAAACTCAATATTTATTCTTGCTTAGGAACGTGTAAGAAATAATTTCAACAACTGGCACAGGATTTTTGTTAGTCTTCAAGGCGCAGCAATAGGTGCATCGTGATGAACTATGTAACTGTTGCTGCAACGCCGAAGATGGATAAAAAGACAAGTCAGTTGTTGAAATTATTTCTTAGGTGGTTTGACGGAATAAAGTTACCAAGATTGCGCAGGATTTTTGTTTCTGACCGAACCATCTCAAAAGGCGCATAGTCATTCTACGCAACGATTGAGATTGCGTTGGTCAGGAGCAAAAAGACAAGTAAGGTTGGTAACTTTATTTCGTCAAACCACCTAAAATGTCTTGTGGTTTTTATTACGTTTACTTTCCAAACGATCTTGTTATGCCAGGGTTATACTGGTACTTTTTCAACAACCAGTTGCAATGGTTCAGGTCCGACCAGTTTGATACGTTCATCTTTGCTCAAATCAAGCGATAATCCAACAATATCTGCCTGAATAGGAAGCTGTCTACCATTACGTTCTAATAGTGTTACAAGACAGACTCGTGCCGGTCGGCCATAGTCAAATATCTCATTGAGCGCAGCTCGGATGGTTCTGCCAGTATATAAAACATCATCGACCAGTATAATGTCTCTATTATCAACGTCAAAAGGTAATTCGCTGCGTTTTACTTGTGGATGCAAGCCGTCTTGCGAAAAGTCATCTCGATAAAACGTAATATCCAACAAGCCTAATGGTTCAATCAGATTAAGGTGTTGATGCAGTAACTTGGCAACCCAGGCGCCGCCTGAGTGAATTCCTACCATTAATGGGTCGGATAATTGGCTGTTATCAATACGTTGCCGTAGCTTGTCAGAAAGCTGATCCAATAATTGATTAATATCGCACGGATACCGTTTCATCTTGCAACTCTGGATGGTTGTTGATCAAGCCAGGTTTGCAAGATTAATTGCGCAGCGACCTGATCTTGTAGTTTTACTGCTTTGGCATGGCTGACACCAGTTTCTTGATAGAGTAATTGCCAGGCTTCACGACTGCTCAGGGTTTCATCAACTTGAGTTACCGACAGAGAAAAGCGTCCTTCTAGTTGTCTTGCAAACTTTTGGATGGCGCGGGTTACCTCATGTTCGCTGCCGTCCATGTTTCGTGAGATTCCAACGATTATTCCAGCAGGCTCCCAATTCACAATCAGCTCTTGAATAGTTTTCCATCGTAGTTGTTTTGGAATTGAATTAATTGTGGTTAATGCATTAGCAAGACCTGTTTCAGTATCACCAATCGCCACACCTATTTTTTTTAGCCCAAAATCAAAACCAAGATAAGTATCAGTTTTTTGTGGTGGTTTTGTGAAAGGTTGAAGCATTTTTAATGATGATTGATGCAGCCAAGCGCAAGACTATGCGTGTCCCACTTGTGTAGTAAGGATGCTGAGATCGACACCAAGATTGGCAGCAGCAACTTTACTACGCTGCTCTACCGGTGTTTCAAACAAAATGGATGAATCACCTGGAACGTTTAACCATGCGTTGTCAATGATTTCCTGCTCCAATTGTTTTGCGCCCCACCCAGCATAACCCAGTGCAATCAGAAACTGTTGGGGACCTTGCTTGATCGCAATTGCTTCCAGAATATCGCGTGAGGTTGTTAGTGAAATGGAATCGGTCATTTTTAGAGTGGAATCCCATTCACCAAACGGTTGGTGAAGAATAAATCCACGCTCAGGTTCAACTGGACCACCATCGAAAACGGGCAGGTTGATGATTTCATCATTGACATCCTTAATGCTCATTTGCTGCATCACTTCACCTAGCAGTATATTACTGCGGCGATTAATAACAACACCAAATGCGCCTTCTTCTGTGTGCTGACATAAGTAGGTTATGGAGCCTGAAAAACCGGATCCATGCAGGCCAGGCATGGCGATAAGAAATTGATAAGCGAGTGATGATGTCTGGTTTTTGGTTGGTGTGTTGTTTGTATCCATTGTAGTTTTCCAAGCGTTGTTGTGTGCTATAGGAACGTGCATGAAATATTGAACATTCTGGCTTAATCTTTTAGCTCCTGCCTAACGATCTCAATACTATGCGCCTCTTGAGAGAGTTTAGTCAGAAACAAAAATTCTGTGTCATCATTGTTCAAGTTATTCCATGCACGTTCCATAGTACGGCAGTTGTCTGGAAAAATTTTCGAGAACAAATGCTAATGATTCGAGCCAGTTGAGAACTTGTTCTGAGAAAAAATCCATCTGCGCTTGATAAATAAAATTTCAACCTCATCGCGCACACCTTCCGGCAATTTTGCATAGGGAGCTGCCAGTTTTACGATATTGATTGCAGCCTGATCCAGCTCTTTATGTCCTGATGAACGCAATACATCGATACGATAAAGTGAGCCATCTGTATTGATTCCTACGCTTAATTCAAGTGTGCCGGATAATCTGCCATTGCGTGCTGATTCTGGATAATTCATGTTGCCAATACGTTCTATTTTGCTTTTCCAGCTTTTTTCATAAGCAGCAGCTTGATATTTGTGCGCATTAATCGTATGCGCATAAGCGACTCTTTTGTTAGAGACTTGACGCGCCATCAACTCTGTCAGTTCTGAGCTAACCTGAGAAATTTGTTGGGCCAGCATTTCAGGTGTAAATTTTTTCTCGGTTTTGGTTGTTTCTTCAATGATCTGTGGTGCTACTTTAGTATTAGATTGCAGTTCTGTCACTATCCGTTGTTGCTTCTCCCGTACCATTACTGGTTTGGTTTCTTTGTCCATTTGTTTTACGTCAGGTTTCACCCGTACAACTTGCGCATCTTGCACTACAGGTGCTGCTCGAGGTTGTTCAGCCTCGCCTTCGATGCCAGAAGCTGTCTGGTCTTCCTGAGCCAATACATCTGCTTTGTCAGGGCGCAACTGATCAGCGGTTGGTATTACCAATGTGACTTCTAACGAGCGTTTATTCAGTGCCTTAAATTGTAATTTAAAATCCAGGCCAAATAGTAATATCATATGCAATACAACAGCAGTGATCATCGCGAATAAAAAACGATCTGCCGATGGCAGTTTGTCACGTCGAATCAGATCAGCAGTATTCATCTAATCACCCATTTCCCAAACGGTTTTCAATACGGTCAAGAAAATCACCAGCAATGTTTAACCCATATAAAGCGTCCAGTTCTCTGGCGCAAGTCGGGCTGGTTACATTGATTTCAGTTAAATAATCGCCAATCACATCAATTCCTACAAATAACAGTCCTTTTTCTTTCAAAGTTGGTGAAACTTGTTCAACAATCCAGTGGTCACGTTCACTGAGTTCGACTCCCTTGGCAATTCCTCCAGCAGCAAGATTACCACGACTTTCGCCGCGAGCAGGAATCCTTGCCAATGCATAGGGTACTGCTTTGCCATCGATTACCAGAATACGTTTATCACCCTCACTGATTTCCGGTAGAAACTGTTGTGCCATTGCGAATCGTGTACCATAGTCGGTCATCGTTTCCAGAACCACAGAAATATTTGGGCTATCTTCAGTCAGCACAAATATGGATGCTCCACCCATTCCATCCAATGGTTTGAGCACAATTTTATGATGCTCAACCAGAAACTTACGAAACTGTTGTTGTCTACGGCTCACCAGTGTTGGGGGAGAGCACTGTGGGAACCAAGCAGTATACATCTTTTCATTCACATCACGTAGTGACTGTGGTTTGTTGACGACCAGTACTCCGGCTAACTCAGCACGTTCCAACAAATAAGTGGTATAAATATATTCCAGATCAAACGGTGGATCCTTACGCATCAGGATGATATCCAGATCTTTCAGTTGGATAGTCTCATGCTGAAGATATTGATGCCATTGATGTGGATCTTCAAACACCTCTACTGTCCGGGATGTTGCAAAAGTTTGACCATCACGAATATACAAGTCGCCCATTTCCATCACATGGATGTCCCAGTGACGCTTTTGTGCCTCCAGCATCATTGCAAAAGTGGTATCTTTCTTATATTGAATCCCTTCTAAAGGATCCATGACTATGCCAAGTTTAATTGTCAATTATTCTGCTCATTATAGTTTAAAGTATGGAAATAAATCTGATGCCTTAGGAACGAGGATTTAATAAAATACGAATTTTGACTCGTCTTTTTGTCCGTCTTCCGCGTTGTAGAAACAGTTGCGTAGCTTGCTATGCGCCTATTTCTACGCCTTGAAGACGAACAAAAATCCTGCGTCAAACTT
>JAZGEP010000052.1:0-18870 GCA_036478815.1 Methylococcales bacterium | reverse complement strand
TGATATGCCCAATAGCTTTAGTAACGCCTTTACCCAAATATCGATTTGGATCATCATCGCGTAATTCCAGAGCTTCGCGCTTTCCGGTTGACGCACCGGATGGGACGATTGCTCGACCACGTGCCCCAGATGCCAGAATAATATCAGCTTCTACCGTTGGATTTCCTCTGGAATCAAGTACTTCGCGTGCTAGCACGTCGACAATTTCACTCATTTTTTTCTATTTCCTTACGTTTAGTTTTTAGGTGGCTTGACGAAATAAAGCGACCAAGCTTGCTTGTCTTTTTGCTCCTGACCAACGCAATCTCAATCGTTGCGTAGAATGACTATGCGCCTCTTGAGATAGTTCAGTCAGAAACAAAAATCCTGCACAATTCTGGTCATTTTATTCCGTCAAAATACCTTAATTTAAAATAATTACAACGTATTCTCAAGAAACACGTCTTTTTTAACAAGCGAATCAATCGCCATTAAGGTTGTCAGTAGTTCTTTCATTCGGTGCATTGGCCAGGCGTTGGGACCATCACTTAACGCTTTTTCTGGATTTGGATGTGTCTCCAAAAACAATCCAGCTACACCAACTGCTATCGCGGCTCGCGCCAGTACTGGCACAAACTCACGTTGCCCATCTGATGCGGTACCTTTACCACCTGGCAACTGCACTGAATGAGTCCCATCAAACACCACAGGACAATCTGTTTCACGCATAATTGCTAATGAGCGCATATCAGACACCAGGTTATTATACCCAAAGCTTACACCGCGTTCACACGCCATGATTTTCTGGTTACCAGTCGCCTTGGCTTTGGCAACTACATGCTTCATATCCCAGGGCGCAAGAAATTGACCTTTTTTGATATTGATCGGCAGTCCAGTTGCAGCAACTTTTTGAATAAAATTAGTTTGCCGACAAAGAAATGCTGGGGTTTGCAATACATCCAACACCTCAGCCACTTGATCAATTGGAGTGTCTTCATGGACATCGCTTAATACTGGCACGCCTATTTGCGTTTTTACTTTGTCAAGAATTGCCAAGCCCTGATCAAATCCCAAGCCACGGAAGCTTTCTAATGATGATCGATTGGCTTTATCAAAAGAGGATTTATAAATAAAAGAAATCCCCAGTTCACTGGTGAGTTCTTTTAAAAACCCAGCAGTATCCAGCGCAAGTTGCTCGCTTTCAATCACGCAAGGTCCTGCGATCAAGAAAAATGGTTGATCCAATCCAATCTCAAATCCACAAATTTCCATATATGTTTATTCCTTAGGAGTGAGGATTTGATTACTTCCACAAGTTTGACGCAGGATTTTGGTTTCACAGCAGTGTCAATAAAATAGGCGCATAGCAGGCTATGTAACTATTTTATTGGCGCTGTTGCGGAGCCAAAAGGCAAGTCAAACTTGTGGAAGTAATTAAATCCTCAGTCCTTATTAGTGTTTCGGTAACTGTTAGCTGCTTCCACAAATCCAGTAAATAGCGGATGACCTCTTCGTGGAGTCGATGTAAACTCAGGATGAAACTGGCAAGCCACAAACCAGGGATGCTCTGGAATTTCAATCATTTCCACCAGATTTCCATCGGTTGATGTTCCAGATATCTTCATTCCCGCTGTTTCCAGTCGGTCACGATAAGCATTATTAAATTCATAACGGTGTCGATGGCGTTCCTTGATCACATCCTTGCCGTACAGTTGATGTGATCGTGTGCCTGGAATCAAATTGCACTGTTGCGCACCAAGCCGCATCGTGCCACCCAGATCACTTTCAGATCCACGATAAATCTTGTCTCCAGACTCATCTTCCCACTCAGTAATCAAGGCGATCACTGGATGCGGTGTTTCTGGCTGAAATTCTGTACTGTAAGCACCAGCAAGTCCAGCCAGCGAATCAGCAATATCAATCACTGCGACTTGCATCCCCAGACAAATCCCCAAATAAGGAATATTGTTCTCGCGCGCATACCGTGCAGCTTGAATCTTGCCATCAATACCACGTTCTCCGAATCCACCTGGCACCAAAATTGCGTCACAGTGATGTAACACATCCAGACTACCTTTTTCCAGTTCTTCTGAATCCACTTTGACGGTTTTAATTCGGGTGCGACATTGAATGCCCGCATGCACCATGGCTTCACTTAGTGACTTATACGCATCAGAATGGTCGATATATTTCCCCACCATTGCCACTGAAATTTCCTGTTGAGGATTATCCAGCGCATCCACCACACGCTGCCACTCAGACAAATCGACTGATGGTACATTTAACCCCAGTTTGGTAATGACAATATCATCAAGTCCTTGCTCATGCAGCAAGATGGGAATACGGTAAATTGAATCTGCATCAATTGCGGAAATCACCGCTTTTTCGTGAACGTTGGTGAACAAAGCAATTTTGCTACGTTCGTTATCGGGTAAAATTTCTTCTGAACGACACACTAATATGTCTGGCTGAATACCAATACTGCGCAGCTCTTTGACTGAATGTTGGGTGGGTTTGGTTTTAATCTCGTGAGCAGTCCGAATATAGGGAACCAAGGTCAGATGGATATATAAGGTATCCTCACTCGGCAGCTTGATGCCCATTTGTCGAATCGCCTCCAGAAACGGCAGCGATTCAATATCACCAACCGTACCGCCGATCTCAACAAGCGACACATCCGCATCCCCTGCACTTTCATGAATAACACGCTGGATCTCATCGGTGATATGCGGAATCACCTGAATGGTTTGCCCTAAATAATCACCTTTGCGTTCTTTGCGCAACACTCGTTCATAGATCTGCCCGGTGGTGTAATTATTCTTGCGCAACATGGTGGTGTTGACAAAACGCTCATAATGTCCCAGATCAAGATCTGTTTCTGCACCATCGTCAGTCACAAACACTTCACCATGCTGAAACGGACTCATCGTACCAGGATCAACATTCAGATAAGGATCCAGCTTGGTCATCGAGACGTTGAGTCCACGCCCCTCAAGCAAGGTGGCAAGCGCAGATGCAGTAATCCCCTTACCTAGAGAAGACACTACTCCACCGGTAATGAATATAAACTTAGTCATGTGCTAATCAGGAGCTTTTGTGTCAAATTCAAGTTTGGAATGGCTGAGATAAGCGGATCACGGTGATCTGAGGTATGTTGCTAAACCAGATATTCTAACCTAGTCGGCCTTCAGATTAAATGCCCTTGCCCGGATTTCTCGCAAGCTTTCTACTGCAGAGCCGTAATTCCGCGTATTGACTACGCTGCACTCGGTTTGGATGCTAAGGAACGTGCATGGAATAACCTCAACAATTCACTTGTCTTTTTGCTCATCTTCGGTGTTGCGATAACAGTTACATCGCTCACTATGCGCCTGTTTTCGCGCCTTGAATATGAAGAAAAAAACTACGTCAATTATTCAAGTTATTCCATGCGCATTCCTAAATAACTGTTGCTGCATCGCCGAAGACGGAAAAAAGACAAGTTAATTATTGAAGTTATTTCTTACTCGCTCCTCAATTTATCTCCAAAGTTGACGATACATACAATACACCCGTCAAATCTTACACTGTGTAAAAATTAATAGCCTTATGAGAAATCTGGATGCATCACTTAGCCTGTCTCGTTTCGAAATTATAATTATCTGGACAATCATTGGCTTACTAGTGAGGGAGTCCTCTGATGCACTCGTTTTTCTTGACAAAATAATGAACATTATTTTGTCCGAAAATATCACTCTCATCATTGTTGCCTTAATCACTGCAGTGATCATTCATGAACTGGGACACACAGTTGCGGCATTATTAATTCGCCGTCGCATACTCTGGGTCTCTGTTGGTCCAATCTATTGGCTTAACCTTTCATGGCATCAAGGGTTTTTCTGGGGAAAACCCGTACCCGGAACCATCGGAAGTGTTTACTCATCAATCAGAGAAAATGAAGTTGATCGTCTATTTCCAGCTGCATTGCTTTTGCTTGGAGGCGTTATCGCAAACTTGTTGACTGTCCCGCTTGGATATGAAGCATCGATAATGATTCAACCCGGCTCTATGAGTCAGTTTTTCGACCACCTTGTTGTAGTTTCAGCTTTTTTATTGATCACAAATCTATTTCCCATCGGTCATTCCGATGGGGCTCAGTTGTTTAAGTTAATTGATAGTAATGGGATTAATCCTGAGCATTTGGCAAAACAAACGATTCATTTGGAAATACTTGAAGGAGTGACACCGAGCCATTGGCCGGATCAAGTAATCGCAGACTTAGATCAATCAGCAGCACCAGACACTCAAACCTTGTCACTTGCACTCAAAGCTGAAAAAGCACTTGCTACTGATGCAATAGAGAAAGCTGAGACACTCATCAATACACTTGAAAAACGCCTCCCAGAATCCTCGACTCACATCGGTAAAGTGTACTATATGTTACGTACCGAGCTATTGATTCGCAATAACAACACTGAAGCAGCTAAAAAAACATTGAAACAGGCATTACCCTATCATGTGCCTGCAAGCGTCTGGTTCGCAAATGCTGAAATTGCATTGGCAGAAGGACGACATCAGCAAGCACACACAATCGCCAACAAAGCAATCAAGTATTTAGCCAAATGCCCTTGGGCACGTGGATATTATAATGAATTGAATAAGCGTTGGAGCACCCTATCTTCAGGCTTTAACAATTTACATCAAAATTAGCACTTTAAGTACACGAAATCACCAACACATGCAGGTCCAATTTTTACCAGGCTCACTGTGATTACATAGCTAGCTCGCATTTATCATCAGTTGATGAGATGATCGCTTAGCTATTTGAAATCACATGGAATGTTACGAAGGAGCGGAATAATAGTGTGTATTTCTGACCACATATAATTTCTTGTGGATTCAAAGAGGTAGCAAAGGCTCACATGACTGGTGTGACATACGAGCTAGTTGGGTTGAGTTACATTCATTCAAGCGAATATTGCCCTTAAAAAACTGAATACCATTCGATGTCGTCACCAGATCAATACCTGCTCGATTTGCCAGCGATGAAATACGAGTACCCTCTACACTCCAGAAAAATAACGTACTTATCCCTGTGCGTGTAGCAATATCCTGGAGCACAGGAAGGATTAATTTTTGAAGATTAACTTTACCTCTATATTCTTCAGTTATCGCAAGATCATGGAGATATAAAATCGAATCATCACCGATAATGTCGTAGAGTGGTTTGCTCAAGTCAGGCTCACCTATTGTTTGGTAATATTGTATGCTGCGGATTGAGGTCAATATTTCATCAGCATTGAGTAATTGAGCCCAACAAAAAGCAGCAACCTGATTTTGTTTTTTCTCATCGATTACAATTCTGAGATAAGCATCGCCTGCAAGTTCGTTTTTCAACTTCTGATCGACTTCTTCATAACTATAATCTTCTGCCCACACATCCGGTTCAGAAAAGGTTTTTTGATAGGATGCTATCAATTGGTTTGCATGGTGTGGTTTGGCTCTCAGTTGTTGATAACTTGTGAAATCCAGCGCTTGATAGTTGCGAGTGAATGGTGTTGATTTTTCCATAGTAGTGTCTTCTTTAAGAAGCGAGAATTTAATACAATCCGAAAATTCGATACAGGTTTTGATCAGGCTTCAGATATGATTGAATCCTCGCTCCCAGGTCTAGTTTCAATAGTTTGTTTGCTAACTATTTTTCCAAAAAGCATCGCAATAACCCGCGTCTCTTCCTTTTCATCAAACCCACAATTAACAATTGCTTGCTCTGGATTGCAATACGTTCCGAACAACATATCCCAACAAACAAAATCACTGTAGTTATGTGCGTGATGATTCGATTTGTGATGTAAACGATGCATCTCCGGTGTTTGATAAACATAGCCGACCCACCGTGGAATACGAATATTTGCGTGTATAAAAAATCCGGCAAAACCTGTGATTAAGGTATACCAGGCTGCGCCTTCAAAATTCAATCCCAAAATAAAGAACATGATGGTATTACTGATCATCAGATTCATAATCATATCCAGTGGATGAATGTAATAAGCCGTCAGTGTCTCGATGTGTTGAGGGCTATGATGAAGCTGATGAAAATATTTCCAGAAGAAATGCGAGCTGTGACGTAGCCGATGCCACCAATACACTATAAATGTAAAAATAAAATAGGCTACAAACGCCCCTGTGAAAGGGGAAAGTGATTCACTAACATTAAATAATGAATAACCTCCATGCCATTGGTTCAATGCCGTATCGACAACAAAAAAGATCGATAATTGAAGAATGTTAATTAAAACCGCTCTTATATACCAAAGGGTTTGAGGGTTAAGAGGGTGTGCAGGGTGTATACGCTCCACAAGAAAAAGAACGCCTGCTAAAAAATAGAGTATGGACAATGCATGCTCGATCATTATTTCTATCTCCATCAAAACAAAAGCTATAAAGCCAAGGAACGCGCATGAAATAACTTGTGCAATTGGCGCAGAATTTTTGTTCGTATTCAAGGCGCAGAAATAAGCGCATAGTGAGCTATGCAACTGTTTCTGCAACGCAGAAGACGGACAAAAAGACAAGTCAATTGTGCAAGTTATTTCATGCACGTTCCTAACTATTCAGGTCGCCAATATTTGGGTCATGTAGTTCACTTACGCTATGAACAATTACATATTAATGAAGTATAGAGCAGGTATCGTATTTTGCTATAGTCATTGTTATTGTTACAAACTATGACTATATTGGTATCTTATTATGATACTTTTATGGTGTTCTCATGAATATGACAGAAAGCCTTCTCACCGCTTTGAAAGGTGTTTTCAAACACAAAGGGATCACCTACAAGGATGCTGCAATCGCATTAAACCTTTCTGAAATAAGCATTAAACGCATTTTTTCCGAACACAATACCTCTCTGGTGCGCCTGGAAAAACTCTGCGAATTTGCAAAAACTGACTTTGGGGAACTCATGCAGCTAGCGGAACAAGCGAGTCTGAAAATAGCTCACCTGACTGTAGAGCAAGAACAGGAACTTGTTAGAAATAAAAAACTGCTATTGCTAGGCGTGTGTCTTATCAATCACTGGACTTTCGACGATATTCTCAGCAAATATCAATTTGAGGAAACAGAGCTGATAAGATTATTTGCACAAATGGATAGACTCAAAATCATTGAATACCTGCCAGGAAATAGGTACAGACTGAATATAGCCAGAGATTTTTATTGGCAACCCAATGGTCCTATTCATCGCTATTTTGCTAAATCAATACTCGATGAGTATTTGTCTGGAAAACTGCCGCCTTCAACCAATCATTTTCGCTTTGTCTGGGGAATGTTATCCAAACAGTCTGCTCAAGAATTGAATCAAAAAATTAAACGTCTGATTGATGACTATCTACAAATCGCACAACAAGACGCTCGGATTCCTGTGAACGATAAAATGACCAGCAGCTTGATGATAGTATTTAGGGAAGATTGGGAACCTGATGAATTCAAGACTGAATGGAGAAGCTGACTCAATTCTCTATCGGATAAAACCAATTTAATCAATTAATCTAAACAGCAATAGGACTGCTAATTCCAAACAATCGGTGCTTCTTGCATCAACGCCATTTGTTCACGCAGTTCGAGGATATGATTTTCCCAGTATCTCGGCGTATCAAACCATGGGAAGGCTTTGGGAAATGCCGGGTCTTCCCAGCGTTTGGCGATCCAGGCGGTGTAGTGAATCTGACGCAAGGTTCGCAGTGCTTCTATTAAATGTAATTCTGCTGGATTAAAGTCTCTGAATTGAGTATAGCCTTCCAGCACATCCAGTAATCCAGTTGTCATATTTTGGCGATCACCAGACAGAAACATCCATAAATCCTGAATTGCAGGACCAGTACACGAATCATCAAAATCAAGAATATAAAACTGTTCACCACGATTGAGGATATTGCCGGGATGACAATCTCCATGTAAACGCAGTGTAGCCACCTGCCCTGCTCGCTGATAACACGCATCAATGAGTACTAATAAATCTTCAGTCAATGTAGCGTAAGCAGTTTCTAATCCTGCTGGAATCATCCCGGATTGCAGTACATATGCACGCGGCAACGTTCCCATCAATTCACTATTCAAAACCTTACGTTGCTCAAACGGTTTACTCGCACCGATATTATGGATACGGGCAATTAGTCGGCCCAACTGCTCCAAGTGATCGGGGTTATCAAGCTCCGGTGCATGTCCACCACGACGCGGATACAAACTAAAGCGATAAACCTGATGGTGATGCAACATGTGTCCCTGTTGATCGATTAAGGGTGCAATTACCGGAATTTCATCTTGGTTCAATTCAGCTGTAAATATCAGTTCTTCTTCGATAACAGCATCCGACCAGCGTCCTGGTCTGTAGAATTTTGCGATAATTGGCTGTTCATCTTCGATGCCGACCTGATAAACCCGGTTTTCATAACTGTTCAATGCCAACAAATGCCCATCACACACATAGCCTTTTGATTCAACAGCATCTAATACTGCATCAGGACTCAGTTGTCGAAACGCAAGCGTGGACTCATCCAACACTATTCAACACATCTAGTTGCTCTGTGACATTCAGCCATTTGCTTTCCACCTGCGCGACATCCTTGTTAATTTGTGTCTGTTCTTTCAATACTTGTTTGAGACGATCAGCTTGTGAAGCTTCATAAATAGCTGTATCAGCTAGTTGCTGGTCAATTTCCTGTTGCTGAGACAGCAACTTCTCAAGTTTCTTTTCCAGCTGCTTTGATTCTTTAGTAAGTGGCTGAATACGTTGTCTGGCCTCTGCTTGCTGTTGACGTTGCTGCTTGCGTTCACTAGCAGATAGTTTGACTGTTGACACTGGAGGCTCTACTGCCTGCACAGGCTCTGACGTTGATTTTTTCTTTGCCTGAGTGCGGTATTGAGTAATCCATGTGGCATACTCATCCAGGTCTCCTTCATAAGGCTGCACACGTCCGTCTGCCACCAGCCACAATTCATCAGTGACCGAGCGTAGTAAATGACGATCATGCGAAACAACAATGATTGCGCCTTGATAATCTTGCAATGCCAGCGTTAATGCATGGCGCATTTCCAGGTCGAGATGGTTGGTTGGCTCATCCAGCAATAATAGATTTGGGCGCTGCCAAATCAGTAAAGCCATTACCAATCGCGCTTTTTCTCCTCCTGAAAAACCAACACATGGCTCAACAGCTTGATCACCATGAAAACCGAATCCACCCAGAAAATCGCGTGCATCTTGTTCGCGTACTTCACGATTCATGCGCAGGATATGTTGGTAAGCGGATGCTTCTGGGTCAAGCTGTTCCAGCGTATGCTGTGCAAAATAGCCGATTTTCATTCCATCAGCTGGATTGTATTGACCGCTCAGCGGCGCTTGCTCACCGGTCAACACACGAATCAACGTTGATTTTCCAGCTCCATTAGGGCCAATCAGAGCAACACGAGTTTCTGGCGTTATGGTTAAATCCATAGGCTCCAAAATAACAGTTTCACCATAGCCAGCGGTGGCGCCTGACAACCTTAGCAAAGGGTTAGGAATTTGTTTAGGTGTCAGAAACTGAAATTCAAAAGGCGAATCAACATGTGCTGCGGCAATGGTTTGCATACGTTCCAATGCCTTAAGACGGCTTTGTGCTTGACGAGCTTTGGTTGCTTGCGCACGGAATCTATCAACAAATGATTGAATATGTGCGCGTTCGCGTTGTTGTTTAACATACATCGCCTGTTGTTGCTCTAGCGCTGCCGCTCGTTGCCGTTCGAAATCGCTATAGCTTCCGCGATATAAGGTCAGTTTACTCAATTCAATGTTGAGAATATGATTGGCAGTATTGTCAAGAAAATCCCGATCATGCGAGATCAACACCATCGTCCCTTTAAACTCTTTCAGCCATTGCTCCAACCAGAGAATCGCATCCAGATCAAGATGGTTGGTAGGTTCATCGAGCAATAATAGATCAGAACGACACATCAAAGCGCGCGCCAGATTCAAGCGCATTCTAAAACCACCGGAAAACTCACTAACCGGTCGCTCAATATCTTCCGAATGAAAGCCCAGCCCATCGAGTAATCGCGCAGCTCGTGTACGCGCTGTATAACCATCGATAGCGCCAAGTTCACCATACAGAACGCCTAACTGTTCACCATCATCATTATTCTCAGCGGCTTTAATCGCACATTCAATTTCACGCAAACCGGCATCTCCATCAATTACAAACTCAATTGCTGGCATTGGTAATGGCTCAGTTTCCTGAGCTACATGAGCAATCACTTGCTTGGGAGGCATGCTCAGATCCCCCGCATCCTGGTGAAGACGACCAAGCAACATGGCAAGCAAACTGGACTTGCCAGTACCATTGCGACCGGTTAACCCGATATGCCAGCCATCATGAATCTGAAAACTTGCTTCACTGAACAGTTCTGCACGTCCTCGGCGTAACGCTAGATTGGAAAAACTAATCATCTAAATGTATTGGTTCTGGTTAGGGGCATTCTGAATATTCGATTGTGGTATTTCAACAACCGCCAATATCAACCTCGGTTTGCTTTAGGGTTTAGGCTTTAGCAGTGCATGAAATAAGTAGAAAACGATGACGTAGGAATATTGTTGCTCTACGCAACAACTGATTTGGTATTAGTCCGGAGCAAAAAGACAAGCAAGGTTGGTAACTTTATTTCGTCAAACCACCTTACTATTACACGCGTTTGATATCATTGAAAAATGCATCATATTGTTCAACAGAAAACCCCAATAGATAACGCCCTTCAAACTCCAGCAGCGGTCGTTTAATTAAACTGGTATGCGCCAACATCGCAGTAATAGCGGATGCTTCATTAATCTGGTTTTTTATCTGATCCGATAAACTTCGCCAAGAGGTGCTGCGTTTATTCAACAATGCTTCCCAACTCAGTTCTTTCACCCATAGCAATAACAGCGCATGATCAAGACCATCGACGCGATAATCATGCAGTCGAAATTCGATTGAATGATCTTGGCAATAACGACTGGCTTTTTTCATGGTGTCGCAGTTTTTAATACCGTATAAAGTGATCATTTTTAAATTATTTTTGTGTTCCAGGTATCAATCAGGATTAAAGCAATTACGTAATTTTTGGCGAGCACTTCCACCCTGCTTGACAACTCTAATAAGCTGTTAGAGAAAGATCAACTGTCAATATCCACTGTTCAATACCACCAGAAAGGTTCATCACTTTACTAAATCCATTATTCTGAAGATATTCAGCAACCTGCAAACTACGCATACCGTGGTGACAAATCACAACGATTTCCTGTTCCGGATCGAGATTGTCTAGTGCATCTGGTATCAACTGCATCGGCATTAACAAGCTGCCTTCAATATGACAAATTTGATGCTCCACAGTTTCACGCACATCCAGCAAAATTGGTGAACTGTCATCTTGCTCAAGCCTGACTTTTAACTGTTGTGCGGTGATGTTTTGCATATGCATTTGAACTTTGATTCGAACTTGATGCCCGCATAACCATAACAGAAAAATCTAACTCAGTGGTATTCTGTCTTTGTATGCTCAACACTAGAGCATTGATATCGCATACACTAAGGAGCGAGGATTTAATAACTTCCAGAAGTTTGACGTAGAATTCTGGTTTCACAGGAGTGCTATTAAAATAGGCGCATAGCTGTATCTACGCAACGATTGAGATCGTTTCGTCAGGAGCAAAAAGACAAGCCAGAATGTTCAAGTTATTTTATGCACGCTCCTAAGTACTCGACGATAATTACTTTAACAATTTTACACAGGATTGCTCATCATATTCAAGGCACAGAAACAGGCACATAGTGAGCTATGTAACTGTTTATGCAACGCTGAAGATGATAAAAAAGACGAGTAACAATGTTAAAATAATTATGGTCGAGTACTTATCTATGAGATTGGCCCGCATTTCTCATTAGTTGATGAGATGATCGCTAAGGAACGTGCATGAAATAGCTTGCTCGTTCCTTAATTATTAACTATTCCTTGAAATTTATAATCTGTGCTCTCTCTAAATCCACAACAAAAACTTGCAATACAAACCACCGATCGCCCCTTATTGGTACTCGCCGGAGCGGGTAGTGGCAAGACTCGGGTCATTACCGAAAAAATCGTGTCCTTAATCGAAAATGGTCTGGCTGCTAATCACATAGCTGCGCTCACATTTACCAACAAAGCAGCACGTGAAATGAAGGAGCGTGTCAAGAAACGACTCAATGGTCAGCCTGCTCGTGGTTTACGCATATCAACATTTCATACGCTGGGTCTGGATATTGTTCGTCGTGAGCGTAACGTACTGGGGTTTAGAGATGGTGTTGCGATTTTTGATGATCATGATCGCACAACCATGTTGCGTGAACTAATCAATCATGCAACAGATCGTTTTGATCCTGACAGTATTGATATTTATGGTCGCCAAATCAGTCAATGGAAAAATCTGTTCATCGACCCAAAGACTGCTCTGCAACAAGCGGACGATACAACAACCCACCAAATGGCGCTGTTATACAATGAATACAACCAACAGCTACGTGCTTACAATGCGGTTGATTTTGATGATTTGATTATGATTCCGGTGACGTTGTTCCGGGACAACCCAGAACGTCTGGAATTTTGGCAAAATCGCATCCGTTATCTGCTTGTTGATGAATATCAGGATACCAACATTACCCAATATCAATTGGTTAAACTACTGGCAGGGCCACTGGCACGATTGACTGTAGTTGGCGATGATGATCAGTCGATTTACGCTTGGCGCGGTGCAGAACCAGAAAACATGCTGCGTCTCACAGAAGATTTTCCGCGCTTGCAAGTGATTAAGCTGGAACAAAATTACCGCTCAACGCAACGCATTTTAAAAGCTGCCAATCATTTAATTAAAAACAACCATCATGTGTTCGAAAAACGCTTGTGGAGCGATCATGCGCCCGGTGCCATGCTGCGGGTACTGGATCAAAAAGACGAGGTGTCAGAAACCCAGCAAATTGCAGCTGAAATCATCCATCATCGCCTGCGCAATAACAGCGATTATCATGACTATGCAATTCTCTACCGCAGCAACCATCAATCGCGTTTGTTTGAACGGGTACTAAGGGAAAATAACATCCCTTATTATCTAAGCGGTAGCGCTTCATTTTTTGCTTATGCTGAAGTCAAAGATGTCCTGGCTTATTTACGACTATTGGTGAATCAGGATGATGATTGCGCTTTTTTACGGGTGATTAACACACCACCACGCGAGATCGGTCAGAAAACTCTGTTAGCATTGGGGAATTACGCTCAAAGCCGCAACATCAGTCTGTTCAGCGCCTGCTTTGAAATGGGATTGACCCAACACTTGCCAGCCCGTGCTGTGAGTAGCTTGACGCGCTTCTGTGAATGGATTGTCGATATTGCAGACCGCGCAGAACGTGGCGATACTTTCGGCGTAATTGATTCAATGCTCGATACCATTAAATATATCGAATGGCTAAAAGATAACGCTAAAAGTGACAAAGCTGGAGAACGCAAAGAAAAAAACGTGTTTGAACTGATCCAATGGCTGAAACGTATAGCAGACAAAGAAGAACAGGAAAAACCGCTAAAAGAAATTATTGCCGACATCATGCTCATCGACATTCTGGAACGACAAAGCGAAGATGAAATCATCGACCGGGTTAGCCTAATGACTTTACATGCAGCAAAAGGACTTGAATTTCCACACGTCTATCTGGTGGGCATGGAGGAAGAATTACTCCCGCACAAAAATAGTCTGGAACCAGAAACACTTGAAGAAGAGCGCCGTCTTGCCTATGTCGGCATTACCCGCGCACAGAGAACACTGACCTTCAGCTATTGCAGACAACGCCAACGCTACGGAGAAGTGATAGAGTGCGAACCCAGTCGTTTCCTGTCTGAATTACCCGCAGAAGATCTGGAATGGCGCGCGCGACAGCCTGTTGATGAGGAACAAACTAAAGAACGTGGTAAAGCCAGCCTGGCTGGGTTGAAGAGTTTGTTGAGTGAAGGTTAATACAGACACAACAGCGTTTTAGCCAACCTTCCCAAACGACTATTTCAGAAAGGTGGTCTAGATTTGTTGATGGATTTAAAACCCTACAGTCTGAACAGAGTTAATCATCTGCTGAAACATCGGACCCAAGAATCGTCTTAGAAATTCCAGGCCGATAATGATAACGATTGGTGAAAGATCAATACCGGAGATGGGTGGTATTAGTTTTCGTCCAAAATTGAGTATCGGATCAGTTAAGTTATAAAGCAGTGAAACTGCTGGATTATAAGTTCCTGGATTTATCCAGCTTAATAGTGCGCGGATGATAATCAGGATTACAAATGTATTCAGAAATAAATCAACCAGTTCTGCGATTGCCCAGACAGCAAGCATTCCAAAAGAAACTTGGCCACCTTGCAACGATGACTTCAAAAACCCATACAATGCTTGCAGACTGAATAAAGCGATCAAAGAAGCAAAATCGTAGTGGCCGCCCGATGGTATAATTTTTCGTAGCGGATTCAGCAACGGCTTGGTGACTTTTACAACGAACTGCGCAACAGGATTAAAGAAATCTGCACCGACCCATTGCATCAAAAAACGCAATAGAACAATAAAAATATAGATTTTGAAAACTGTATCGAGCAAAAAAACAAACGGGTCTGAATTCATCAGGATTGTCCTATAATTTTAGAAAGTTCAATGGAGCGATCATGTGCGCCTTGTAATGCTTCTGCTACAACTGATTTAAAATGATGTTGTTCAAAAATACCCAGGGCTTTTTCTGTTGTACCTCCAGGTGAGGTAACATTATGGCGTAGTTGAGCAGGTGATTTGCCAGTTTCAGACACCATGGTTGCTGCACCTAATGCAGTTTGCTGAACTAGCATACGGGCAGTTTCTGGTGTAAGCCCCAAATTAACAGCGGCAGCTTCCATTGCTTCCATCATTAAAAAGAAATAAGCCGGGCCACTGCCTGAGACTGCTGTTACGCTATCAATCAATGTTTCATCGTCTAGCCAGACCGTCTTTCCAACTGCTTGCATAATCATTTCAGCGGCTTGTTTTTGTTGATCACTCACAGCGCTGGTAGCAAACAACCCTGTTACACCTTGTCCAACCAAAGCAGGCGTGTTGGGCATACAACGAATCACCGGGACATCTGGCAACCATTGATTCAATGCTGTTGAATTAACCCCAGCCGCAATCGAAATAACCAGCGCATTACCAACAAGCAATGCTTCATGCATTGGCTTGACAATCTCAGCGAGCACTTGTGGTTTAACAGCCAGAATCACAACATCAACATGTCTGACCATTTCCGTATTATCACTTGTGAGGTGAATGCCTTGATAATCAGAAAGTTTGGTTAATTGCTGCGCATCAGGATCGGCAGTCCACAAACGTTGGGCCGGAAAACCAGTCGCAAGCATACCGCAAATCAGGCTACTCGCCATATTTCCTGCACCCACAAAACCGATGGTATACTCTTCAGATTGTTTGCTCACCGATTGATTTGACTGGTTCATTGTTTCTCGCTAAAAGTTAGGTGTGAGTTACCGATAATGGAATCCAAACTATTCCAGTTTTTGTCGGATGACGCTTTCGCTTATCCAACCTACACATTGACATGATCGAAACCATTTATATTGAAGCAGCTTTGCAGCAACATCCGCGCGCGCAACAAGTCATGCAACGCTATTATACTGCACGTGTCATCCCTTGTGAACATTATTCAGAGTTATTTAATCCTTCTGCACAAAATTTTCGCTTACAGAAACTCAAACCAGCACTGATTATTGCTGAGAAACACAATAAATATGTATTGCCAGCCCCGGATGCCTACGGCATTGGTATGCAACACAATTATTATTTTTCGCATATGCTGAATTGCTTGTATGACTGCCGCTACTGTTTTTTACAAGGCATGTTTGCATCGGCAAACTATGTTTGGTTCGTCAATTATGAAAGTTTTAAACAAGCGATCCAGCAAACCACTGAACAACACCAGGATGAGCCAGTTGGATTTTATTCCGGATATGATTGTGACAGTCTGGTTTTTGAATCAATCACTGGTTTTGCAGAGTATTTTCTCGATGTATTCCGACAATTACCAAGTGCCTGGCTGGAGTTACGCACCAAAAGCCCCTACACAAAAGTGCTGACCCAACAACAACCGTTTGAAAATTGTGTCGTTGCTTACAGCTTCACCCCCGATCCAATTAACCAGGCGATAGAATACAAAGTTCCACCCAATCAAGTACGCATAAAGGCAATGAAAAAAATACAACAACACGGCTGGTCGATTGGACTACGCTTTGACCCGCTGATCTATTGTGATAATTATCAAACTCTGTATAGCCAGCTATTTGAACAAGTATTTTCCAGCATTGATGTTGATAGCGTTCATTCAGTCAGCCTTGGTCCATTTCGATTACCTGACCGCTATATGCGCAAACTCAAAAAATTGTATCCACAAGAAAAACTGCTGGCAAGCGACTTTCCGGTTACACAAGGAATGGCATCCTACCCAGCAGAACTTGAAAGTGAAATGATGGACTATTGCACACAGGAATTAACCAGGTATATTCCACCAGAAAAATTATTCCCATGTGTCAACTAATACGCACTGCATTGGTGACAGGTACAAGTTCCGGCATAGGGTTGGCTGTCTGTCATCACCTATTACTACAAGACTGGCAAGTGACTGGATTAGCCCGCGATTTCTCAAAAGCCACATCACTGACTGACAACCCCAACTTCACGCCAGTAACTATAGATTTAGCTGACCTGGAGCAATTGCCAGACACTATTAACCAACTCATCAAACCCATGTCATCACTTGATGCCGTAATCTTCTCCGCAGGCAAGGGTCAATTCGGGAGTATAGAAGAATTTTCCTATTCACAAATACGCGAATTAATCGAAATTAATTTTACCAGCCAAGCCTATCTTGCCCGTGCGGTTATTCCCAAAATGAAACGCGCAAAACGCGGAGATCTTGTGTTCATGGGGTCTGAAGCTGCACTGACTGGCAGTCGTAAAGGCAGTCTCTATTGCGCCAGCAAATTTGCACTACGCGGTTTTGCCCAAGCGCTACGTGATGAATGCGCCAAAAGCGGTGTGCGTGTCAGCATTATTAATCCAGGCATGGTCAAAACAGCTTTTTTTGACACATTGAATTTCGAACCTGGCTCGGAACAATCAGAATCAATATTACCAGAAGATGTCGCTGAAATGGTGGCTCTGGTATTGAATTTAAGACAGGGAACAGTGATTGATGAAATCACCTGTAGTCCGACTAAAAAAACCATACACTTTAAAGAAGCGTGAGCTGGTTAAGGCAGCTGGAAATAAATAACCCACCCATATTGCAAAGAATTTTTGTTTGTCTTCGATCTTGTTGCATAGAGCGCATAGCAAGCTATGTAACTGTTGCTGTAATACCGAAGACGGACAAAAAGACCAGTCAGTTGTTGAAGTTATTTCTTGCACGTTCCTAAGTTAAGAGATAATGCCAATTATTAACAATACAGAGGACACTGCGACCAGAGACGAATTCGACTTTACATTTAAAATACAGGTTACCAATTTTTAGGCAACGACTTTTCAATAACCCATTGACCTTGAGGATTAACCTTAAGGTATCCACCTTGTTTTAACGCTTTTACAAATCGATTGATATTTTCCCGAGCAGTCCCCACAAAATCACCCAGCTCCTGCTGTGTAAATTTTTGCCTAATTAAACATGTTCCATCAGGCTGATCAGACGCGAGTTCATAAAGCTTGATACGAAAACAAATATATGCACTACTAATTCGACTACTAGTCAATTCATCAGTCAAATGACGGATACGCTCTGTCAATACTGGAATCAGTCGACTAAAGAGACGCGTATTATTGGTTAGACAAGCTAAAAATTGCGCTTTGGTAATAACTGTTAATTCTGTATCAACCAGTGTTTCTATGGTTGTAGATCGAGGTTTTTCATCAAGTAAACCCAACTCACCAAAATATTCTCCTGGCCCAAGAATTCGCAAAAGATTTATGCGGCCAGTTTTACCAAGCACCTGAACTTTTACTTGTCCTTTCTCGATAAAATAAAGCGCATCACTGTCATCATCCTGAAAAAAGATGATCGATTTTTTTTTAAACCGACGTGTCATTCCAAATTTTTTGATTTGTTCAAAATCATCGGCTCTAAGATTAACAAATAAAGACTTTTGTTGTTTCAATTTGTATTACTCCAGATTTACAGTATTACTAAAAACATGGAATAGAGAATAGATATTAATTATCTACATCTTATCGCCTTTGATAATTTGTTTTTCACATGCATAAAATAACAACAATTTAAATATTATTATTTTAAATATATTTAATTACATTATATTGAATGCCAGATCTTAATCAAGTTGTAGGACATCACCACCGCTCTACGATTAAATAAATTTCACAATCAATAACATGCTAACAATCTATTACAGGTTTTATTTAATAACAATAATTTCCTGACAGTATATATTTAAAATTTGTAAAATTCTGTGAACTATTCACATTCAGAATATGCAGCTAATGAAAAAAAGGGCCAGGGAAAGGATAAAGAAGGAAAGATATACTGTTGTTGTACAGCCGAAGATGAGAAAAAAGACCAGAAAACTGTTAAATGAATGATGCTCAGGAACGAATGCTATTGATGATGTAATGTATTAGCGCCACATGAGCCTTGCAGTTGCTTAGGAACGTGCATGGAACAACTTCGACAACTGGCGCAGGATTGTTGTTTGTCTTCAAGGCGCCGCAACAGGCGTATAGTGAGCTATATAACTGTTGCGGCAACACCGAAGACGGACAACAAGACAAGTCAGTTGTCGAAGTTATTTCAT
>JAZGEP010000051.1:0-3962 GCA_036478815.1 Methylococcales bacterium | reverse complement strand
ATTGCTGGCAAAAGTATCGTGCCTGAATTGATCCAGAATCAGGCTAAGTCCAGAGCAATTTTCGAACAACTTAGCAAAATTCTCAATGATAACCTCGCGGCAAAGCAAATGCGCAAGAATCTGGATGCTGTGTGGGGTAGTTTTGGAGAATTGGATGGAATAGCAAAGTTGGCTGAACTGGCGGTTGAAATGTTACCTTCAACCAGCAAGGCAGGTTAGTCTGTAGAAGCTCAAATGTGCTCAGTCTGTCGCTTGTTTTTTAGCTGATTCGCTATTCTTTCGCTATCTTCTTGCTTGGGACGGCTTTCAATAAATAATGGTCGACGGGATAATCACTGATCCTGTCTTGCGTCTGGTTTTTTCTTCTAGTACAGCAACCCGTAAGTCCGTACATAAATTTTACCTGACTAAAACCATCCTTAGGTTAAGGTTTTGTAAGGGTAAATCACGTTACTCTATTGTGTACGAACTTACGGTTCGTTGTACTAGTCTTTAGTTTCGAGCAGTTTTTACTACATTAGACATTATTGGGTTATGTTATAAACCGGTAAGAAGTTGCTTTTATGTGAGGTTGTGCTGTCTCATATCAATGCTGAGGACAGGGTGCGGCAGATCTAATAAAATGCCAGTATCGCGGTCATTCGGAGATGTATGGAGAAATTAGGTAAATTATTTTTTTATTAGAATATGCTGTTTAACGCCTTTGAAACACAATGCGGCATCAGCGAATTTATCTAAAATTACTGATGTCGCAGGTGTTAATTACAGAAGTGGGTTATTTACTGATCGTTCTGATCATCGTCTGCTGTAACCCATTTGTAGAAAAACCAGCCGCCTGCAATGATCGCAACAAGACCAATAATTCCCATTGGAGATTTTAATAATTCTGCACCTTCTAAAATAGCGCCCATGTGTAAATTCCTTTTGTATTGTTAATGAAAGCGCGCTTGAGGTAAGCACGACTGACCTTATTATCAACCTTGGATGTGTTTGATGTCAATAGTTGGGCAGGGTAAGTCAAGTTAAAGAGCTTAAGTTTGATACTGGTGTGTTTTTCTTGAGTGTTTGTATATTAGCCTCCTGGGAGGGTGTGCGCTTAGATATCACATCCTGGGATGTGATGAACATACAGTGAGATCTTTTCTGATCTAAGGGGGCGGATTAACGCGGGTTACCATAATATGTTGTCTTGGCAATAATGTCATGTACAGTAGCTATCATGACTTTCATTCCAGTCTCCATCATATATGAAGTGGTTAATCGCGTGATCGATTTGTCACTGTCGCATAAGAAAGTCGTCCACCTGTTCTGTAAGGCTAGATGATGACTATGTTGCAATTACTTTAGTGGTCGGGTTGATGAAAAGATCACTCATTGTAAAATATTTCGCTGAAAGAAACGTATTTAACACCAACTATGTATTGACGAGATTGAACACACAAGCTAGAATGGTCTGCTTTCTCGTATGCCTTGTAGCGACATCGTTTTAGTCGCAAGTGTATACGTAACATTAATAAAGCTTGGTCAAATTTGGAGCTAGGCATGACCACAATCAATCAGCTTGTTCGAAAGCCTCGAACACGCAAAAAAGAGAAAAGTAATGTGCCCGCCCTAGAGGCGTGTCCGCAACGAAGAGGTGTTTGTACGCGTGTCTATACAACCACGCCAAAAAAACCTAATTCAGCGCTGCGTAAAGTTGCCAGAGTGCGTTTAACAAATGGAGCTGAAGTTAGTAGCTACATTGGTGGCGAAGGGCATAACTTGCAGGAGCATTCCGTTGTGTTGATAAGAGGCGGTCGTGTTAAGGATTTGCCTGGTGTGCGTTACCATGTAGTTCGTGGAACACTTGATGCGTCTGGTGTTGATGGTAGACGAAGCGGTCGATCAAAATATGGCGCTAAACGGCCTAAATAGAAGGTTAAGAGAACAAATATGTCCAGACGTCGAGTTGCTGCAAAGCGTGTTATTAATCCAGATCCTCTATATGGTAGTCTGCAGTTGTCAAAATTTATCAACTTATTGATGTTTGATGGGAAGAAGTCTGTTGCAGAAAAGATAGTTTATGCTGCGCTGGATACAATCAAGCAGAAAGGGGCTGATGAGCCATTGGAAGTCATGACGACTGCATTGGAAAATATAAAGCCAAAAGTAGAGGTTAAGTCTCGACGAGTTGGTGGTTCGACTTATCAGGTGCCGGTTGAAGTTCGGCCTGAACGGAGAGGGGCGTTGGCAATGCGCTGGTTGATTGATTCTGCCAGAAAGCGAAGTGAACGCACCATGGCTGGAAGGTTGGCAGGCGAGGTGCTTGATGCCTCTGAGTCACGGGGCTCGGCAGTGAAAAAACGAGAAGATACGCATCGCATGGCTGATGCCAATAAGGCGTTTTCACACTACCGCTGGTAGTGGCTTTTTAAATTCGATAAGTTAATACACCGATAAGGTAGATTCTGTGGCGCGTGCAACTCCAATTGAGCGTTATCGCAATATAGGGATCATGGCCCATATTGACGCAGGGAAAACAACAACAACTGAACGTATTTTATATTACACCGGTGTTTCGCATAAAATCGGTGAAGTCCATGACGGTGCGGCAACAATGGATTGGATGGAGCAAGAGCAGGAGCGAGGTATCACCATTACTTCTGCGGCGACAACATGCTTTTGGAGTGGCATGAATGATCAGTTCCAACAGCACAGAATAAATATTATCGATACCCCAGGTCATGTTGATTTTACTATTGAAGTAGAACGTTCCTTGAGAGTTCTAGACGCGTCCTGCGCTGTCTTTTGCGCAGTTGGAGGCGTTGAGCCTCAGTCAGAAACAGTTTGGCGGCAGGCAAATAAATATGAAGTCCCGCGATTGGTTTTTGTGAATAAAATGGATCGTGCAGGCGCTGATTTTTTGCGGGTGATTGCTCAAATCCGCGAGCGATTGGGTGCCAATCCAGTGGTTATGCAGCTTCCTATTGGAGCAGAAGAGAATTTTGAAGGCGTTATTGATCTGGTGAAGATGAAAGCGCTTTTTTGGGAAGATGCGAACATGGGGGTCAAGTTCGAGGAGAAAGAGATCCCTGCGAATTTGGCTGATGAATCTGCTAAATGGCGTGATTCTCTTATCGAAGCTGCAGCTGAAGGCTCTGATCAGCTGATGGAGAAATATCTGGAAGATGGTATTTTAGCCAATGATGAAATTAAGCAAGGCATTCGTGATTTGACCCTTGCTAATAAGGTTGTCCCTGCATTTTGTGGATCAGCTTTTAAGAATAAAGGTGTGCAGGCAATGCTCGATGCAGTTATTGAGTACTTGCCATCGCCTAAAGAAGTAAAGCCGATCAATGGTTTATCAGTTGGCTCGGATGATGAAATCGTCAGGCAAGCATCAGATGATGAGCCGTTTTCCTCATTAGCATTTAAGATTGCTACAGACCCGTTTGTAGGGAACCTGACTTTCTTTAGGGTCTATTCCGGGGTGCTTAATTCTGGCGATACGATTTACAACTCGGTAAAGCTGAAAAAGGAAAGAATTGGACGCTTAGTGCAAATGCACGCCAATTCCAGAGAAGAAATTCGTGAAGTGAGAGCGGGTGATATTGCTGCTGCGATTGGCCTTAAAGATGTATCAACAGGTGATACTCTTTGCACGATTAATAAACCGATTGTGTTGGAAAAAATGGAATTTCCTGAGCCGGTAATTTCTGTTGCTGTAGAACCTAAAACGCTAAGCGACCAAGAAAAAATGAGTACTGCCTTGGGCAAGCTTGCGCAAGAAGATCCTTCGTTTCGTGTTCATACCGATGAGGAATCAGGTCAAACAATTATCTCTGGTATGGGTGAACTGCATCTTGAGATTATTGTTGATCGCATGAAGCGTGAGTTTAATGTTGATGCAAATGTTGGTGCTCCACAAGTCGCGTATCGCGAAACCATTCGAAAAATGGTTGAGCAGGAAGGTAAGTTTGTAA
>JAZGEP010000050.1:0-13911 GCA_036478815.1 Methylococcales bacterium | reverse complement strand
CCCATATCAATTAACATCTGACAACCGGACAATGAATTTCTTTTTCATAGGCACTCTCAATAAAATATTGACTATTGATGAGAAAGCATTTTAAGATTAGGCGGTATCAGATTGAAAGACTACTAGTACTCCGTCAATATAGGATTGATGAATAGGTGAAACCGATCAGCGGTCATCTGCTGCGTTACACTCGCTTGAATTATCCCTGCTTGCTACGCAACTATTTTATGAGTGCTTCTGTGGGATCAAAAGGCAAGTCAAAATCGGGAAGTTATTAAATCCTCACCCCTTAGTGACCACGCGAAGTATTTCTTCATTTCAGCGTTAGCAAAAAGTTGTATTGCTCAATATAAGCCCGTTTTTTGCCTTGAATTGGAACCAACAACTGTACATGAAATAACTTGACAACTGACTTGCCTTATTGTCCGTCTTTGGCGTTTCAGAAGCAGTTACACAATACACTATGCGTTTGTTTCTGCGCCTTGAAGTCGATCAATAATCTGCTCCCAGTTGCTCAAGTTATTTGATGCACAGCCCAAAGTAATGCGCTAGGAGGCTGTCCGAGAATAGAAACCGTAGCGAGGGAAAGCGGTTTTGAGTCCATTTTTTTCGATTCAATGAGGCGAATACTGGTTGTATTGAACGAATTTAATCGGAAAAATGGGCCAAAATCCGCTTTTCCGTAGTAGGTTTCTATTCTCGGACAGCCTCCTAGTTTCTGAAGTTATTTATTTCCGCTCCCTTACACTTTATTTTACAAAAAAGGTTGTAGCGCCAGAAACCATTTATCAGCCATTTTGCTCTCTCCACCTGAATTAGGATGATAATTATCATAAGTATCAGCGATAGCGTCAAACCCTGCGTATTGATCAACGACGACTATAGGAGAAAAAACAGTTGTTCTGGCAGATACAAAAGCATCAATTTCATCGTTAAATATTGCTGTGTCATAATGTCTCATAGGAATGATCTTCGCTAATATTACGACGATGGTACTGTTCTGTGCTCTCAGTTTCTGAATAATGCCATCAATTTCAGTCAAAGTTTCATTGATAGTATCGCCCACAAGTTCTCCTCTTCCGGGGCCTCTATCTAAATCATTGGTGCCTATATGTAGCAATACGATGTCAGCAGTGAAACCGCCGAGCCATGCTGTGATACTATTTTCTATCTGATTAGCTTCAAATCCTGAATGTCCTTCATGATCAATATCATAATCCAATAATTCAGGAGGAACTGTGGTGTGCCTGTAGTTTGGCCTACCTACAAAATCTACGTTATATCCTGAAGTGTTCAATTGGTGCCAAAGTGGACGTCGATAACTTGGATTGCCTAGAATACTATCCGTGATTGAATCACCAAGAGGTAGAATTTTAATTGGAAAAGCTGTTGGAGTGACGTCACAATTTTCATTGAAAGGTGCAGTTGACGTGATACGTGACGGATCGTCATTACCCAAGTTGGTATTGAGACCTAATGAGCCATTTCGACTCGAACTACTGGAGTCGCCGATTACTTGGCCTGCACCATTAAACGTCCAATAACCCACTAATCCTGCGCTGTTAGGTGTCACACTCTGATTGTAGCTCTGACTAATCTGAGCATCACTGCGTGCAATATTCCAGAATCTGACTTCATCCATCTCACCTTGGAAAAAACCAATAGCGTGTTTGTTACCACGCCCCAACGCTTTCACAGGTAAAGTTCCATTCCAATCCCCTGTGGCATCCAGTGCGCCATTGAGATACAGTGATAGGCTTGAACCTGATCGAGTGATGGCTAAATGTGTCCAGGCATTGGGCTGTATTTCAGTGTTGGCAACCACACGATCAGTTCCTGCAAAGAGACGTGCTTTGCCGGCATGAAAGTTAATATCTGGCCCCGAACCTTCTTGACCAATGAATGCATCTTTGAAGTCAATGCCCGGGGCTAATTTAACCCAGCCTTCGATGGTGAAATCATCAGCAAACGATGTATCTGGAATGTTGACCCAGTCGTTGCTACCGTCAAACGCTGTACTCATGCCACAACTGGCGGTCTGCTGTGTAATTGTCACATTGACGGTCGCTTGATTCGACACTGCACCATCATTATCCTCAACCGTATACGTTAGTTGATCCGTGGTCGTGGTGGATCCATCATGCGTGTAACTGATGTCACCGGATGCCAAAACTGTGGCTGTTCCGTTGGTTGGACTGTTCACAATGGTGACACTGTTTGTATCTAACGTGCCATCACTGTCATTGTCGTTGTTTAGTACCTGGATCGTTGTCGTTGCTGCGACTGCAATCGGGCCTGCTGTATCGTCTTGTGCAACCGGCGGTAGATTACTCGTCGATGCTGTCACGGTAATCGATACGGTTGCTTGATTCGAGATCGCACCATCATTATCTTCAACCGTATACGTCAGTTGATCCGTGGTCGTGGTGGATCCATCATGCGTGTAACTGATGTCTCCAGATGCCAGAACTGTTGCTATTCCATTCGCTGGACTGTTTACAATGGTGACACTGCCTGTATCTAACGTGCCATCACTATCACTGTCGTTGTTTAGTACCTGGATCGTTGTTGTTGCTGCGACTGCAATCGGGCCTGCGGCATCGTTTTGTGCAATCGGGGCATTGTTTTGAGGGCCACCACAATTTTCATTGAAAGGCGCTGTTGATGCAATCCGTGACGGGTCGTCATTCCCCGCGCTGGTATTGACACCCAATGATCCATTTTGACCTGAACCACTGGAGTCGGCTACCACTTGACCACTCTCATTAAATGTCCAATAACCCACTAATCCTGTGCTGTTAGGTGCTACGCTTTGCGTGTAGTTCTGGCTGATTTGAGTGCCACTGCGCGCAACATCCCAGAATCTGACTTCATCCATTTCACCTTGAAATGAGCCGCGAGAAAAGCGGTTGCCACGTCCCAAGGCTTGCACTGGTAAGGTTTCATTCCAGTTCCCGGTGGCATCGAGTGTGCCATTGAGATACAGGGATACGCTTGTTCCTGAGCGGGTAATGGCTAAATGTGTCCAGGTATTGGGCTGCATCGGTGTATTGGCAACCACTACATCCGTACCAACATAGAGCCGCGCTAAACTGGCATGAAAGTTAATATCGAAACCGCGACCTTCCTGACCAATGAATGCATCTTTGAAGTCAATGCCCGGGGCTAATTTAACCCAGCCTTCGATGGTGAAATCACCAGCAAACGATGTGTCTGGAATGTTGACCCAGTCGTTGCTACCATCCATTTCCACATTTTGTCCACAAACACCGGATCCACCGGAGTCACAACTTCCTCCCGCTGTATAGGTCGCGGTCAAGGTTGCATTTTGATTAGGTACTGCGTAAGTGAACGATGCCGCTGCTCCGTTTGACCAACTAGCAAAGTTATATTGTATGTCATTGATACAAGCCGTTTGCGGTGCCGTAATGCTACTATTAAATCCAATCGCAGAATCGTATACAAACGGTGATGTCAAAGTTTCGTCATCTATAAAGATATCAATACCAGCGGGCTGAGTATTAAAGGTTATATCGACCTCTTCAGGTTCGATACGTACCGATTGAATTGTTGATATCCCATCCGAATCGGTCACTTCAACGGTTATCAGAAAACCAGTGTCGTCAAAATATGAATGATCTGAATCAGGTGTAATAAAGCTGCCTGAAGAACCAGTAATTGGCCCAATCTCAGGATGAATATGCTGATTGTGGGCAAGATTAATCGTCCATTGATAACTATTCTCTGTCAAAACTCCGTCTGCATCAGTGGCGCTTGCTTCAAAGTTTACCACCCCTCCAGCACGAAACAAGGATCCATCAATTGGCTCTAATATGGTAACCACAGGTTTTGAGCCAACAGTAATGATTATCGGCGGATCTAATGTGGTTATATTATTAGGGTCGCTCACTTGGAGGCGCGCTTGATATGACCCACTTTGAGTATAATCATGGGTAGCAGTGGCTCCTAAAGCTTGAATCCCGTCACCAAAAAGCCAAACAAAGCTCAAAGGATCATTTTCCAGATCAGCTGCACTGCCACTAAACTGTACTGTTAATGGTGATTCACCTACAGTGACATTCGCGGTTGCGGAGGTAATTTGCGGCGCCTGGTTTCCACCGTTAAAACGAATGCGTCTTAGAGCACCTGAGTTGGTTGCAAAATTATTAAAGTCGCTAGCTATCTGGATGTAATAAAGAGCACCATCACTGCCTTGTTTAATGTCTACGACAAGACCGGCTGAGTTGTGAAAATCATTATTGGTTGCTACTGCACCATTACTATCAAAGGTTAAATAGCGCAATTCCTGACGCGGATAATCACCATAAAAGTATGCATTAGGAAAGGGCGCTGGAAACTGTGATCCATGATAAACCACGCCGCCCATGACCGCAGCTTCACCACCGGCGTGTTCATAGGTAAATAACGGGGCATCATAAATTTGATTTGGGTCATACTGTGGATGCGAGGTATTGCAATCATTATTCCCTTCGCAAGCAGGCCAACCATAATTGGCTCCTTTTCGACCGATGTGAATATCTTCGTTTGATGTATTATTGTTATTGTTACCAACTTCGCCAATAAATAAGCGTGGTCCAGAACCAGTACCCTGAAGATCCCACCGCGCACGCCATGGGTTTCTCAGACCATAGGCCCATATTTCATCCAGATTTCCACCCGCACCATCAATAAATGGATTGTCCGCAGGGATGCTTCCGTTACTGGCAACACGAATGATTTTGCCACGTGAAGAAGTTAAATCTTGCGGACTATTCGTGTTGTTATGATAGCCAGTCGCCAAATACAGATGGCCATCTGGACCAAAACTCAAACCACCACCATGATGAAACTGTTGTGCATCGATGAACAGCTGAGGATCTTTCCAGACTACAAATTCAGTAGCCAGACTTGCTGTACTACCCTGATCAGTAAAGCGTGAAATAAAGATTCGCTTCTCCGAACTACGATGATACGAGACATAAACAAAGTGGTTGCTGCTAAAACCTGGATCCAACACAATATCGAGTAATCCGCGTTCACCTGTCGTATCGATATTCGTAATCAACAGATAGGGTTCTAACACCGGATTTGTCAAACTCGGATCCAAAATCCATATCTGACCTGTTTTTTCAGTAACTAACATGCGGCCATCCGGCATTTGGGTCATTGATGTCGGAAAATTGATTCCCGATTTAACTAATTCATCTTGAAATTGTGGGGGCAGGGCAAATGCGACCCGACTCGATCCAATCATTGTGATCCACAAACATAGCAGTAAAAATAATTGCTTGTAAATTACAGACATATGCATTTTTTTTGCTGCGATGCCGCTAATTATCATAACTATTCTTTTACTATCTATATCCAAAATAAAACCCCTTTATTCGCCAACCAAGCAATTGGATTTAGCTGCGAACATATTAATTTCAATATATTAATTTTTTTACACCCAAAAATACATGCAGATGATGCACTGAAAACACTCTTTTCAATCAACACACATGCGGCATAGCCGGGTAGAAAAATTCAAATACAATGCATGCGAACAACTGCACATTATGTATTACACGTACAATTCTTTCAGGTTTTTCACCTATTAGTGATCTGGGTTCATGCAGCCCTTCCTTAGGCTAATTGTAGTTAGGAGCGAGTATTTAATAAAATTCGGATCTAGATTGGTCTTTTGTCCGTCTTCAGCGTTGTAAAAACAGTTGCGTAGCATGCTATGCGCCTGTTTCTACGCCTTGAATACGAACAAAATCCTGTCACAAGATTAAGATTTTATTAAATCCTTGCTCTTTAGCCCCACTACCTTGCTTGTCTTTTTATCCATCTTCTGTGTTGTGGCCTTGATTACATTATTGGCTATGTGTATTACATTGGGCCTAAAGGACGAATAGTTTTTATAAAATACGATAAAATGATCAAGTGTTACCTATAGTCAGTCACTTATACACAATATTATGATTTTCTGTTCTGAAGTATTCATAAAATATAGTGTCTTGATCATGGTATTTTACCTTTTAAAACAATGACAGTATATTTTAGAATCTGATGAGCTAACGTATGAGTAACTCGAATCTATTTTTTTTTGATGGCTAATCTCTGATTACTATTTAAGCACAGTTTGTAATAAGTTCACAATGAATATGTGAATATTACCACTCAAACGCATTAGTATCAGAAACTATATATAGTTATAGAAAATAGTTTATTTAGAATTTACAGAAGGTTACATGAAAACAGATAGTTCAAGAGCAAGAGTTCAAATGCTTGCATTGTAAACTTAATGTATTTTAATAAAAATGTATTGCAAGAAACTGTTAAAAAACAATTACACAAAGAATCCCTAAAACCTGTACAGGCACTCGCTGAAGAGATATTGCAACGCAATAATGATCTTAAAATACTCATACACTAGCCAGCATTTCTCATCAGACTGGTGAAAAATGTGGGCTAGAAGGCTATTTTTCGTCCACTTTTGCGTTGCACAGCATCTCTTAATAGAGATCTTAGGCAGATTCTATGACTGATAGTCTTCAAGGAGATAGAGATGGCCATGACGATGAATCGACTCTTGATGAACAAGAAACGCTTGGATCAGGAATCAACAAGGAACGTTTATCGGATGCCACAACAGAGGCGGCCGCCCAAGACACTAAAACGAATACTGCTTTCAATCGAAAGACTTACTGGAACATTGCATTTCATCTACAGAGTAGATCACCTTTCTTGATTTGTCGGCCTGGCTTTACTTCGATAGCAGCTAAGTCAGCTATAGTAAATCCCAGACAAAAGGAGTGGGAACCCTCAAAATAAGGAACGAGGATTTAATAAAATTCGAATCTTGACTTGTCTTTTTGTCCGTCTTCTACGTTATAGAAACAGTTGTGTAGCCTACTATGCGCCTGTTTCTACTCCTTGAATAGGAAAAAAATCCCGCCTCAAAATTCAGGTTTTTATTAAATCCTCACTCCTAAAAATAACCAAGTAGACTGACCACTTGATTTCTATTTGACAGATTGTCTTAACAATAACGTTACAATTCGAGGTGGACTTTTCCGACCGATCCTCAAACTCAATCGCAAAGCATTTGCTGACAGGGATTCATCAGATGAACCTGGGAAAAATAAATATCCGTAAGCTAGCTCTCCTTGGCGTATCGTTTTGTTTTCTAATGTTTTCTGATATAAGTCATTACGTAATTCGCCGTCCAGTGTTCCATAGCGACTAGCGCTGCCACCAATCGCTCCGATACTTGCGCCGACTGCAGCGCCTTTACCCATTATTTTGGCAATATTTCCACCAGACAGGATACCAATAGCTAAACCAGCAACTGCACCAGCTGCACCAGCAAGCACGGCAGATGTTGCCGCGCCTTTAAAAGTTTCTCCAATCTCGACTTTATTTTTAACACGATTATAAGCTTGGTCTGTAGACAATAGTGGCCAAGCCTGTCCTTGTTGATCAATCAAAAATGTCTGCTCAGGATTAACCCGTACCCGCTGTTCGCTTTGATTGTCTATAACAAATCGCACTGGCAGCATACCGGCACTGCGCGCATCAAAACCCAACGCTGCTTCAGCTTCATCGTCATTCACATATGGATATGCACTGATTAAAACGCCATCCACTTCGACATGATCAGGCTGCAGAGATGGGAGTGGAACCGGTGCAACACGATCCGTATAAGTACTACAGGCTGATAGTGTTAATACAAAGCACACTATTGCAATAACAGTTGTCCAATGATATTGAGATTTCATCATTTAATCCTCGAAGGTGGGTAGTGGTTATTTCTTGGGTTGATACAAATCAGTAATCGTTCCAAGTGCCATTTCTGCTGCAAATGCGACAGTTTCAGATAAGGTAGGATGTGGGTGAATGGATAAACTGATATCTTCTGCATCAGCGCCCATTTCCAGAGCTAAAACTGTTTCAGCAATCAATTCGCCGGCATTGGGACCAACCATGCCTGCGCCCAAGATACGTCCGCTTTCCTTATCGAATAATAACTTGGTCAGTCCTTCTTTACGCCCGATGCCAATCGCACGCCCACTGGCTGCCCAAGGGAAAACACCAAGTTCATAGTCAACATTTTGCGCTTTCGCTTGGTTTTCTGTTAACCCCATCCAGGCTATTTCTGGGTCAGTATAGGCTACAGAAGGAATGGTTTTTGCATCAAAAGCAGCTGCAAGACCGGTTATTACCTCTGCTGCAACTTTCCCTTCATGGGTTGCCTTGTGAGCCAGCATTGGATTTCCAGTAATATCGCCAATTGCATAAATGTGTGAAACATTGGTACGTTGTTGATTATCGACTGCAATAAAACCACGTTCATCAACATTCACACCGGCTTGATCCGCGCCAATGCGGTCACCGTTTGGTTTTCTGCCGACAGCAACCAGAACCCGGTCAAATTTATCGCTGACTGGAGCATCTACACCCTCAAATGAAACTTTGACAGATTTTGCAGTGCTGTTAACAGCGGTCACTTTTGTGTTGAGGTAAATATTCTTATACTGGCGCTTGAGAAGTAGATGCAAAGGACGCACCAAATCACTGTCACAGCCGGGAATCAGCTGATCCATGTATTCTACAACGGTAATTTCTGAGCCAAAGGCATGATAAACTGTCGCCATTTCAAGCCCGATGATTCCACCACCGATAATCAGCAGTTTTTTCGGGATTTCCTCAAGCTCCAGCGCATCCGTTGAATCCATTACCCTGGGACTATCCATATCAATACCTGGAAGATTGGAAGGTTGAGAACCAGCAGCAATAATGGCGTTATCAAAACTGATTGTTTGGGTCGCCTCAGAATTTGTTACTGCTACAGCGTGGTCAGAAACAAACGCAGCCTCACCAGTAACAACAGTAACATTGCGCACCTTAGCCAGTTTCACCAAGCCTTTGGTGAGTGTTTGAATGGTCTTGGTCTTATGTGTGCGGATGGCATCAATATCCAGTGTAGGCGCGTCAAAATGTATGCCTGCTTTAGCAATTTCCCTGGTTTCATGTATCACTTGAGCTGAGTGTAGTAATGCCTTGGATGGAATACAGCCGACATTTAGACACACACCGCCCAACTCAGGAAAACGCTCGACCATCACAACTTGTTTACCAAGGTCAGCTGCCCGAAAAGCTGCGGTATAACCACCAGGGCCGCCGCCAATAACAAGCACGTCGGCATGTAAATCTGATTGTTGTTTGGTCATGATTTGGTGAATCTCCTGATATTTGTAAACACTTGATTGAATATTGTGTGCAGATTATAACCTGAATCCATGAATCCAGTCCGGACATGACATGCAACCGATTGATTATTAAAGTTAATAATCTGGGTAGAGCAGGCATTATGATTTAGGAGGAATGGAATATCGCATAAGGATCAAGCAGTTGTGCTGTATTCAGAGGTATTAAAAAGACAACTACTCAGCTTACCCTCTATTTTATCCAATCGCTGCGTTGAAAATGCTCATTTATTTTCTGTATTGAACGAATTTAAAATCGGGAAAAGGGGCTAAAATCCGCTTTTCCGCAGCAGGCTTTCTATTCTCGAACAGCCTCCTAAGTACCTAATCATAATTAATTTAACAATTTTTCTTGTCTTTTTTCTCATCTTCGGCATTGCATAAATAGTTGCATAGCTCACTATGCACCTATTTCTGCGCCTTGAAGCTGAAAAAAATTCTGCGCAAAATTGTTAAATTAATAGGTGCTCAGATGATTTCTTTCATTGCTCAGAACAAGCCATTACGTGGATTAAAATCCAGTTGATCGCGTATTTGTTCATAGATTGCCTTTACTTTTGGATCTGTTGCTGGTGGTAATACAATTCTTAACACCACATAAAAATCACCTGGATCTTTACTTGGCAAACCACGGCCATTGAGTCTTAATCTTTGTCCGTATTGTGAATTTTCTGGAATTTTTACATCTACATTTCCTGTTGGTGTTGGAACCTGAATAGTTGCACCTAAAACAGCTTCCCAGGGAGAAATCGGTAGCTTCAAATAGATATCCTGATCTCTTAACCGATACAGTTTATGCGTTTTAAAGATAACCTCCAGCAACAAATCACCAGCAGGTCCATCACCAACGCCTGGGTTGCCCTGCCCGGCAAGAAGAATTGTTTGCCCCTGCCCAATGCCTTTCGGAATGTCCACATGAAGCGTGCGCTGGTTGTTTACAACTCGACCATGATTATCTATTTCAGGGATTTGTATGGCTAGTGAGCGCATTGCACCATTGATTGAATCTTCCAAATCAATGATTATCTTAGAGTGTATGTTTTCACCTTTCATACTAGAAACGCGAGCGCCATTATCACGGCTACTGGTATTTCCGCCAAACATACCTTGAAAAAAGCTGCTTAAACCAACTGTGTCTCCTTGGGGATAATTTTTATCTTTAAAACCAAAGCTTCGTTCCCAGTCAGTTGGTGGTTGAAAACCATCTGGTCCTGTCTGCCAATTGGGAGCCAGAAGATCATAGGCCTCACGTTTTGCAGGATCTTTTAAAATCGCGTAAGCCTCTCTTATTTCTTTGAATTTTTCATCAGCATTCTTTTCCTTACTAACATCTGGGTGAAATTGACGAGCTAGTTTACGATAAGCTCGCTTAATTTCATCCAGTGAGCTAAAACGGTTGACCCCGAGAATATTGTAATAATCTTTATGTTCCATCACTAGTTGATCCTTACTTCCTGTGACCTCTGTATTCTGATGTTGCTGCTTAGGAGCGAAATTTAATAACTTCCGGATCTTGAGGCAGGATTTTTATTCGTATTCAAGGCGTAGAAACAGGCGCATAGCTGGCTACGCAACTGTTTTTACAACGCGGAAGACGGACAAAAAGACAAGTCAAGATCCGGAAGTTATTAAATTCTCGCTCCTTAGTCCACATTGTTTAGCTGTGCCTAAGACAGTGTTAAATAACGTGCATTAAATAACTTTCGAATGTTATTAACTCCTTGAACCTTATTAATTTGGATGTTCTATCAAATATCATTTCCGATTATTCATTCCCAACAACAGGATGCATTTGCTATTCCTGATTGCTACTGTTCAGAAATAAACAGTATAATCGCTGCGAACATTATAAATGGAGTTTAACAATGAGCAAAAAGAAGAAAGTGGCACAAGGCAAACTGTCGCTTCAGAACCCAGTTGCCAAACATGCACACAATTTTAATCGAAGCGTGGTTTTTGCTGACAAAACACGTTACACGCGCAAAACCAAGCACAAAGGGCTTGACTCTGTTCCAATGACAGTTGATTCAGCGATCATTGGAACAGGGTTCGGTGCTGATACTGATTTTCAAAATACTGTGGAGTAAACTGATTGGAAGAGAGGAATACCTTTGTTGAGCGACGTGATCATCTCACCAACTTCATAAGAAGCACGGATTAGAGAATATACATTTGAAAGAAATAGCAGGCATTTCAATGTTCACCATGCATCTGTGAGTAAGAATAATAGGAAAACATAAACATTATTGCACACCACCTGACAGCATTTTTATGCTCATCAATGTTCTCTGCTTTTAGTTTTTTGTAGACGGATCATTTAAAGGTTTGCTCTCCATAAACAAAGGTTCTCGAGGATTCAATTCTTTATCTTGCAGTAGAACTTTCGGTTCTGCGTGAGCATCAGGGATAAACCAGAGTCGCCCCCATCGTTTGTAAAGCCACGAAATATCGCCAGATGTGCACGGATGATAACGCCAGCCCTGCTCGAAAATAAGGGCATATTCATTCGGTGGAATATGAACCATTGCATCGCATTCAAACTCGCAAATACCTATACCTTCGCTACCAATAACTTTAAAAGGAACCTGGATGGCACGAATTGCCTCAGTACTCAGTTGAAAGTTCTCAGCAACAATCACTTCCATATCGAAGCCGCACTCATCATACTCGTCAGCGTTGGACTCATCGTTGCGGATTGCATAGAAGTCGACATTATTATCTCTCCAGGCAAATCCTTGTTGTAAGGTGGTATTGGTCATGTCATTGCCGAATTCTTCAATGATAGTCGGATCATAAACAGAGAAGCTGTTATAAGACGTAGAAATATACAATGAGGCAATAATTCGGAAGTCAATCTTTGCAGGTTCGAGGGTGTTTTCAATATTGGTGATTTGATAATCGGGAATCGTCTCCTCGAAATCTTGAAGATTATTATTGCTTAGCTTGAGAGGGTAGCTTGGCTGCAACAGGCTATCTTGTTTCAGGATTTTTGGTTCAGCATTGGTTTGCGGTTTGAACCAAAATCGACACCACATTGATAAGCCGTCGTTCTCGTATAAATGACCACCAGTCAAGTTGATCAATCTTGCTTCGTTTTCATCTATCCAGCGTTGCAGTCGTTCATCATAATCCGGTGGTCCTAAAGAAACCTGATACCACTCTCCGGCAGGTGCAGATAATTTTGCTGCTTCATGTTGTTTTCTCATGATTTCCCGCACTTCAGGAGTATCCAGTATCTCTTGAGACGCTAAATTTCTGGCAGCTTCGGCAAGCTGTGGTTTCGTACCCGGGGCATAGCCAGTTTCAAATATTAATGCATATTCGCCGGGAGGAATATAAAAACGCATCGATTCTGTTCGCCACCACGCTCCTTCTATCGTAACGCCATGACCTCCAACAACAAAAGGCACCTGAATAGCTCGAACTGTTGTGTTATTCAGATGTATTTCACTGTCCTGGTGAATTTCGATATCCATGTAATATTTTCCCGGAACAAGAAAAAAACCGACAGATTGTGGTTCCCAACTAAAACCTTGTCGACTATCTTTGGGTGAGAGTGAAAGCCTGTTAATGGGGGTGTTTACATTAATTGATGCGCTATCAATTATATAGAGAATGTTTTGGTAAGACAGTTCATCAGTAAATTTCAGTATACGCATGGTAGTGATTACTCTCCCGAAAATTCGATTATATCATCCGCATTGTTAATCAGGATTGAATGCTTTTCAAGCTACAGACTTAGGAACGTACATGAAATAACTTGAACAATTCACTTGTCTTTTTGCTCATCTTCGGTGTTGCGAAAACAGTTACATCGCTCACTATGCGCCTGTTTTCGCGCCTTGAATATGAACAGTAATTTGACAACAATGGCCTACGTCAATTATTCAAGTTATCCCATGCACGTTCCTTAGTGTCAACATCACTCAAATGGCATTGGATATTGCGACCAGTCAAAATAAGCCGATTGAAATAGTTGACCCTAAACCCGTGAAGATTGATTACCCAAAGACAACGATTCATGCGATGACTGCATCAAAATACGTTCATAACCGTGAAACAGAACTAGAAAACTGAAACAATGAATGTCACTATTCGACATGCGAAGCATAAAGCATACCGATATCAAAGCGTTGATCTGTCTACTAAAAGAGCTATTCGAAATTGAAGAAGATTTTGTATTTGAAGAAAACAAACAAAGCAAAGGTCTAGGAGGCTGTCCGGGAATAGAAGCCGTAGCGAGGGAAAAGGATTGCGTTGTTTTAGCGGAACATGTTTCAGGGCTCATTGGAATGTGTACGGTGCAAACACTAATTTCTACCGCAGAAGGTGGCTATGTTGGACTTGTCGAAGACATGGTGGTGGTAAACAAGTATTCTGGAAAAGGCATTGGTCGACAATTGATTTTGAAAATTGAAAGACGGGCAACATCGCAAGGTTTAACTCGATTATAGTTGCTTGCTGATTGTAATAATCAGCCAGCATTGGCGTTTTATACAAAAATGGGTTGGCTGGAAACCAAGCTGATTGGCTTAGGTGGTTTGACGGAATAAAGTTACCAAGATTGCGCAGGATTTTTGTTTCTGACCGAACCATCTCAAAAGGCGCATAGTCATTCTACGCAACGATTGAGATTGCGTTGGTCAGGAGCAAAAAG